>NZ_JAJDMJ010000089.1:0-6543 GCF_020593585.1 Blautia sp. DFI.6.71 | reverse complement strand
GCAAAAAACTCATTGATAAGATTAGCGGTCAAGGCGAGAGGGAGTGAGGTGTAAAGATTGACATCAAAAAGTCATTCATTTATACTTGGAAAAAGGTGCAAAAAACTCATTGATAAGATTAGCGGTCAAGGCGAGAGGGAGTGAGGTGTAAAAGACTATGGCAAAATACACCAAAAGGAGAGATAAAAGAGCGTATGAATGGAAGTCTGCTTATCGGGAGAAAGAAGCCCTTATGCTGGAGAGGGGATACCTGGAAGTAAGTCCTCATGATTTCTATCGGGAGTTGTTTCCAGCTGGTAGTCTCCAGCAAGAGCCGGAGGACGGAAAAGGTAATATTATAGCGACACAGATTAGACCGTCCGGCAAAGGAAGAACCCGACAGTGGGTAATTGATGATAGTCTGAAAATGTTGGATAAGGTCGTAGGAGATAGGTTTGGGCTGATACCGCCTATTAGTTTTTACGGAAAGTCACACACGAAAGAGAACGCTCATGAGCTGTTTGCGGTGGTGGTGGATGTGGATTATGTAGGTAAACAGCAGTTAAAGAACCTGTTGAAGCAGTTTGGGAATGGTGTGCAGCTTCGTCCGACTTATCTTGTCAGCTCTGGCAAGGGAGTACATCTTTACTATTTCTTGCAAGAGCCGGTTCAGTTGTATCGAAACCGGGAAGAAGTACTTGCGGAGCTGAAAGAAGCCTTTATCCGGCGGCTATGGAATGATACCAGCTCTATCCGTCCGGACAGCCCGGATATAACCGGAATTTATCAAGGGTTCCGGTGTGTGGGGAGTCAGTCGAAGCTGGGTGCAGATTTCCCAGTAAAAGCCTATAAGCTGTCAGAGAATCGTTACACGCTGGAGGATATAAAAGCCAGCATACCGAGCTGTAAGGTAGACCTTGCTCCGTTGTATGAGAAGCCGAGAAGAAAAAGTACCGTTACGTTGGAAGAAGCAAAGGAGCTGTACCCGGAGTGGTATGAGAAACGGATCGTGCAGGGAGAGCCGAAGCAGAAAAGTAAGAAGCAGGGCGGTACGTGGGTATGTAATGAAGCTTTATATGAGTGGTGGAAACGGAAAATAACCGAGGAAGTGAAAGCTGGAGGGCGTTACTTTTCCATTATGGCATTGTGTTCTTATGGATTGAAGTGTGGCATATCAGAGTATAAGATAAGGCGAGATGCTTATGCGTTTCTGGATCATTTAGAGAGCCTTACCGAGGACGAGGACAACCATTTCAGCCGGGCAGATGTGAAAGACGCTCTCCGGGCATTGAAAGGGGACAGAAAAAGGCTGTCAACGATAGCAAGTCGGGAATGGATAGAGGACAATACAAAGGTAACGATACCAGCAAATAAGCGGAATTATAGAAAGCAAAAAGACCATATAAAGGTTATGAATACTATGAAAGCTCTAAAAAAGCAGTTAGGAGAAGAAGTAAGGGAGGGGAGACCAAAAGGGAGCGGAACAGCGGAGCATACTGTCAGAGAATGGCAGGAGAGACATCAAACAGGAAGGAAAGCAGATTGTATTCGGGATACAGGACTTGCAAAGCATACTGTTTATAAGTGGTGGAAAGATATAAACAATGAAAATATATAGGGAAAAAGGAGTTATTTAATAGCTCCTTTTTCCCTACTGTCTATTGCTGAAGATTTGAGGAAACATGAAGGAATTTTGATAAAAAAAGATAATTTATCAGATATATTAAAACCAAGGTTATTATTCCAATAATGATGCTAATAGGCAATATTTTTTTTATAAATAGTGTTGCAAGAGACGTTCCTAAAAGAAACGCAGATCCATATGGAATAACAATATTCAACATAAAAATTTTATTATGTTTTTTTCGTAAGGTTGATTGATTACAAATTGATTTTAGAATGTGGTTAAATAAATACAAACATAGTATATTTAGTAAAATAAAAATAATCAAAAAACCAATGATGAAAAGTATATGATGTTTTTGTATAAATAAAAGTAATTCTATATGTTGTATTTGAAAGTTATCAATACCAACTAAAGAAAAGTCTGAAAATCCAGTTTCGTCAGATATAGACTTTATATTTTTTAAAATTTGTGATTCCTCAACAAATGGTAGTAAATCACAATTTATCATAGCAAAGTATAATAATGATTCAAATTGAAAATTAGTTTTGTCCACTTCCCAAAGAGTGGAAGGGTAAGGAATAAGCATATAAGTATCCAAAGTGATATTAGATGTATTTTTATAATTTATAGAACAATCTGTTTCTATAAATCCGATAACTTCAAAATTAGTATTTTTACTATAATAATTTCCAGTAATTATGTCTCCGATTTTATAAAAAGATTTATATTCAGAACCCAATAGAACAGGAATCGAGTTATCTTTATATGATATACTATTCCATGCAATTTCGGAATTTCCCTCAACTTCTATATTATAAAAATCATAAGCTTTTTGATTAAGTTGTAACGCTTTTATATTTATTGTAGGAGACTGACTATTATCAATAAATTCATCAGAATTATAATAAAAGCGTTGGTCTCCATTAAAGTCATCTACAGCGATAGCCTGATTGAATGAGGTTAAAACATCGAAGTTACTTGATGCATTTAATGTGTTATAGAAGTTTGCTAATATATTTATGTTTTGATTGTCTGTTCTAAAATTATAAAATTCATCTGGATCATAAAAATTGTCAACCATTTTGTAAAAATCATTTTGTGATGAAAGTGTTTTAAATCCACCATTGCTTTGCGGAATAGAAGCGATGAAAGGAACAAATACACCTGACAAAGTAAAATATATTGAAAAAATAATAAAAGAAAATAATGTTATAAAATATTTTTTAGTGTTCATAGAAGACTCCTTAAAAAGAATATAGTAAAAAAAGCAAAGGATTTTACAATCCTTTGCTTTTTTGTTTGTGAAGAATCAACTTCCGTAATAGGTTCTAGCAGATCCTGAAGTATCACCGTTAAAACTCCACCAAGGAGATATTGCTTCTGTTCCGTCAGTTCCCCATTGACGTCCAGAATCAGTAAGAATTGCACCCCAGTCTTCCATTCTTGCTCTTGTGTAGTGATATTTTCCAACCCAAGTAGTCCAACCATGTGCTCTTTTTTGAGATGTACCATTGTGTGTACGTTCTTCTGCTTTACCTGTATGTTTTGGAGAAGCGTATGTAGTGCCATCCTCCATTGCTTTTGAATATGCTTGAGGATTAACAAAATAACCATCTTCTTCACTCCATCCACCTATTGCGTTAGATTCAGAAGTAACAACTGAAGTTTCCGGTTCAGCAGCAAAAGTGGTTACTGGATTAAGTGCTAGTACAAGACCTAAACTTAAAATAGAAACACCGAAACGCTTGAATTTGTTCATAAAAAAATCCTCCTTTTCTTTGTAAGTTCTTTAAAAAGGTTATCATAGGAAACATATAAATGTCAATATGCCGAATAAATAAATAAAAAAAAAAAAAAAATGTATAAAATGCATAAAAATAAAAATTGCGGAGAAAATTGAGTGATACGTATAAAAAATATAATAATTGCGTAAACTTGATTTGCCTGAGAGCATATGCTATAATGGCAATAGCTAAGAAAAGATATAATGTGTCACGTAGACACAAAACGAACCCCCAGTAGCAGCCACTACTGGGGGTTCTTCTCATTTTACGGTTGAGCTTCCGTTAGGCTAGTTGTCGCTGTCATCTCCGTCTAACCATTTGCAAATATAGTAGCCAACTACACTTGCCAGTACGGAAACAAGAAAAGATATAATTTCTGACACGTAGACACACCCCCTTTCTGTTGCCAGAATGGGTGCGACAACGCTGGATATTATATCATAAAGACAGAAATGCTACAAGAAGACATTTCCCCTTGTTTATCATCAAAGCCATAAGAAAAAGAGTGTCAAGGGCGGTTATAGACCGCAGCGTTTACCCTTGATACTCTTTTTTGGTTGGCTATAATGCCGGAGGGGAAAACGGCTGTCCGTCCGTTCCGTTACTTCCCCCTGTGCTTCATTGTCCGTTCCGGCGGAAGAAAGTAAAGGGTGGTCTGCGACCATTTTTATCTGCTGTACTCGCTGATCGGCAAGTCGAAGCTCATACTGCAGATAAAAAACAAGCCCTTGACTGTCTCCCGCCTACACTTCCAAAGTCACCCAAGAGGAAGTAAGCTCCACTATATTCTTGGCAGAATATACGCATGAATATATCCGCTTGACAGAAGTGCTACCACTATACTATAATATGTGTAGCGGATATATTGCAAGTTCCCTAAAGTGTTACCACTTTAGAACTTGTGAGGGTGGCAAGCCCCCCTTCAATCCCCCTTTTAAGCGAGCCGACAGGCTCATTATGCGGTGGTGCTACCACCGAGAAAGTGAGGTCAGCATGGATAAGAAATATATCGAAAATCAGTATCGTCTAGCGGTGTTGGACTTCCAGACCGCCCGGAACGAAGATGAACAGTGGGAAGCAAGAAAGACTATGGCAAGGCTGGAGCAGATAGCCGCACAGGAATACGGTTTTGAATACGCAGATGAACTGCACGAAAAAGAAATAGGGAGGAAAGGACTATGAAAGTTGGAAAGTTCCAGATTGGAAGATACCATGCCATCATCAGAAAGAGCTATGCGGACGGAAGCGTGGACTATGAAACGTCCTTTTCCGACCATGCCGATTTAATGGAAAGTGTGTACTGTCTGAGGTTGTGTATCGGGAAAATGGTAGGGATTGCTACAGATACCCCGAAAGTCCTTACTGGGGTGCAGGTTATCCGGGGAAAGGAGAACATTGTCCGGGAACTGGAGGGAAAGCAGCCATGAATAAGACAAGACCTAAACAATTATCATTCCGGGTAAGTGAAGAAGAATACCAGCAGTTGCAGCAGAAGATTTCAGAGAGTGGAAAGAACCAACAGGAGTATATCCTTTCCTGCGTGCTGGAGAAGCAGATCGTGAATACGGACGGTATCAAGGAACTTATCCCGGAACTGAAACGGATAGGGAACAACCTCAATCAAATAGCAAAGCGGTGTAATGAGGGGGGAATGTTGCCGAGTGAAGCGGAAGTGCGGAAGCATGGAGAGGAGCTGAACAAAGTATGGCAGTCATTAAGGCGGTATCTTCAAAGGCGGGCATAGGGCATGCCATAGATTATGTGACGAAAAAAGAAAAGACAGAGGAGAAGCTTGTAAGCGGTCTGCATTGTGAGCCGGAGACAGTCAAGGAAGAAATGCAAGCCACAAAGGAACTGTGGGGCAAGACGGACGGAAGAACCTATAAGCATTATGTACAATCCTACCATGAGGACGAGGAAATAACCCCGGAGCAGGCTCACAAGAACGCTGTCGAGCTGGCAGAGCATACAAAGGCATGGAAAGGGCATGAAGTTCTGATAGCCACTCATATAGACAAGGGGCATATACACACGCACTTTATTGTCAATTCCGTAAATTATGAGGACGGTCATAAGCTCCAATGGAGTAAGTACGACCTTAAAGACCTAAAGGAACGGTGCAACGAGCAGAGCCGGGAACAGGGCTTGCATGTGCCGGAGAAAGGAAAGACCTTTGCTGGAGAAGTCCGGGAAGAAACGGTGGCATGGAGCAAAGACACCTACCAGCTTTTGAAACAGGCAGAGCAGGGAAAGGTCAGAAGTTATGTGCAGGATATTGCCCTTGCGGTGCTGGATTGTAAGGAAACAGCGACCAGCCGGGAAACCTTTATCCGGCTGATGAATGAAAGAGGGTACGGAGTGGACTGGCAGGACAGCCACAAGTACATCATATATACCGACTTAGCCAGGGAACAGGCAGGAGAAAAGGCTTGTAAAATCAGGGATAACAAGCTGGAAAAATACTACAATATGGATTTTGGAAAGGAGAGCATGGAGCATGAGTTTGAGAGAAATGCACGAACAGCAGAAGCAGAGCAGTCCAAGAGAGCAGCTTCAAGAGTTAAACCGACAGAGCCGGACAGAGCTGGAAAACAGTCTGCTCAAAGAAGCGTTGGCGATGTCGAGCGAGAACTGCGAGGAATTGATGAAGCAGTCAAATCAAGAACAAGTAAGGGCAGAGCAGAACAGGCAGAGAGACGCAGAGCAGAACAGGAAGCTCATCAGCGAGCTGAAGCAGAGCGTAGATCTGCTGAAGAACAGCAACGAACTTCTTCAAGACGCTATATCGGACGAGGTTGGGAGCTTGAAAGATGAGGTTAAGGAAAACACCGTCCAAGAGGTTAGAAAGGCGTTACAGGCGAATATAGAGGCTATACAGAGGGCTACAAAGCTTCTTGAGAAGCAGTCTGATACACTTACGAGCGTGATGAAGCAGAAGATCCGGGAGCTGGAGGAAAGCAAAAACAACTTTTTCAGATATGAGGGTTTGAAACTGTACTTGTTTTGGGGCGGTATGGTCTGTAATATTTTAGTATTTCTTATGCTAGCGTCTAGCATGTTTGGTAGGTAAAAATATATCTAGTTAGATTAAAAAAGGTGCAAAAAACTCATTGATAAGATTAGCGGTCAAGGCGAGAGGGAGTGAGGTGTAAA
>NZ_JAJDMJ010000088.1:0-6756 GCF_020593585.1 Blautia sp. DFI.6.71 | reverse complement strand
TTTCTTCCGCTCGCTAGGGGAAATCAGCTATGCTGATTTCACAGCTCGCACCCATATAAATATTATACCATATGTATTGGTTTATGTAAACATTTGTTCTGTTGTTTAGTAAAAAAATTTGCGCGTCTAACTCATCACTGAAAGTAACGAGAATGCGACGCGCAGTTATTCAATATGTGAATATATTCATCAAAAATACTACCATCTATATGTTTCCCCTGCAAATAACCATTTCGTATAAGATTTCCAAAATACTCAACTTTATCGGTCGTTGCCAACCTTTGCACTGCCTCTTTTGCTCGTGCAAAATTGATGATAAACTCTACATCATTTACCATTTCCGATGTTATAGAATGATCATCTTGCAAAATAACATCTAACAATTCCTGTTCTTTCTTTTGCTGAAAATCATTTAATAACTTATTTGTTGATGAATCAATTAAATCCCCCAAAACAGGGATTGCCTTTATAGGTGCCAATAAAACTGATTCAACAACCGGATTTTCTTTAATATCCTTTATTTCATTTGCATTATATAAGGAATTTTTTGCCATTTCTAATTTTTCATTCATTATTGTTCTCCCATTTTCATCACAACAACTATTTTATCCCAAGTAGATACTTCGTTTAATATAAATCTCCAACATATCCATCTGCTTCCAGATGCATATAACACTCATTCACCTGCTCAGACTCCAAGATCTGTAAAACGTATTCCATACCTGTAGCCAATTCTTTGGTTTTTAATTCTTCCAGCGGAATCCAATACACCTGCCCTTCCTCCGAACATGTCAATTCTCCGATAAATCTATCAGCTCTGTACAGCGTAATCACATAATGTACTCCACCCTTATGCCAATGATATAAACCGCAGAGCTTCGGTGTTTCAATCGTAAGACCTGTTTCTTCCCAAACTTCCCGGATCATAGATTTTTGAAATATCTCGTTCTGCTCCACATGACCACCTGGAAAAGTTGTCCCTGTATAGCTGTCATTCACTTTATCCAATGCCAGCACATTTCCTTTGTCATCTTGGATCATACACATATTCATAAAGCAAACCTTCTCAATCCGACTCTCTTCTTTTTCATTCAGAGATCTTCTGATACGTTTATTGATATCCGATCGTTTGGATTTGTAATGCTTGAATACCTCTCCATACGGAATCCAGATTTCTGCATCTTCAATTTTTTCATACACAATATCCACCACTTCTTCCAGATGTTTGTCGTTTGGGAAAGTGTATTTTTTCATATAATAATCCCTGGTTGCCTGGAACATCCATTCTGCAATCTTCTCTTTCTGCTTTAATTTCAACTGAGCATATTTCTTGTCAGTCTGCAGTAATTTTCCATCTATCATTTCATGGTTTTTCCGTGACATCGGCAAGACCTCTTTTCCTCTTTTCTCATTCAGATTTTACTATACCATAGAATCCTTCTTTCGTCATACCTCAGATCTGCGATGTCCTATTTTTCTTCTCTGAATACCTTATCTATAGAGGGTTCTTTTCAAAAGACTCTCTTCCGGCGGCTGTGCCACCGGTAAATAGCAAGGACAGGAAGTGTATATACACTTCCAAAAAAACCAGCAATTTAGGGAACCCTGTCCTAAATCAAAAACACAAAAGCCACTACTTTGAGCAACCAATGAAAGGAGAATCTATCTATGGCAAAGAGAAAAATGGTGCTAGAATATAAATAGTACAAGCCAAAATGAGAAATTCCAAATACACATAAGCATGATACAATAGAGGCATGCTGAAGGAGGATCTCATATGGCAAAGCAACATGACAAACAATTTAAACTTGATGCAGTCCAGTACTATCAGGATCACAAAGATCTCGGAGTACGTGGATGTGCAGAAAATCTTGGCATCGGATACAGCACATTAACAAAATGGCTGAAAGACTTCCGGGAATCAGGTGATATTCCTGTTCGTGGTTCTGGTAATTATGCATCTGATGAGCAGAAGGAAATTGCCCGTCTCAGACGTGAATTACGTGATGCCCAAGATGCACTTGATGTGTTAAAAAAAGCAATCAACATTCTGGGAAAATGACGGAAGCCATTTATCTTGAAGTGTCTGAGAAGACGGAAGCTGCCAAAAAGGCTGGACGCCGGGTTTCCGTCTCCGGAATGTTGAAATTTTTAGGTGTCTCTCGCTCAGGATATCTTGCATGGCTCCACCACGTACCTTCTGATACAGAAAAACGTCGTAAAGCTGTAAAAGCAAAAATACAGGATATTTATGATGATTCCAAGCAGAACTACGGTGCTCCGAAAATCACTGTAGAACTTCGAAAAACTGGTGAAATCATTTCGGAAAGAACCGTTGGTACATATATGCGCCAAATGGGGATCCGTGCTCAGTGGAGCAAACTATGGACGATCACCACAAAAGATTCCGATTTCAGCACTGAATTACAAAATATCCTTGATGAGCAATTTAATCCTGATCGTCCGAATGCAGTCTGGTGTTCGGATATTACCTACATCTGGACAATAGATGAATTTGTCTATCTGACCAGTGTTATGGATTTATTTTCCAGAAAAATCATAGCCTGGACGCTTTCAGAAACACTGGAAGTATCTTACGTGATTGATACTATAAACAAAGCCAAAGCTCGCCGAAATATCGATCAACCATTAATTATCCATTCGGATCGTGGCAGCCAATATGTTGCAAAGGAATATAAAAAAGCAACCGAAAATATGCAGCGCAGTTATTCGAAGAAAGCTTTTCCGTGGGATAATGCATGCATTGAATCCTTTCATTCTATTATCAAACGTGAATGGCTCAATCGCTTTAAAATTCGCGACTATAAGCAGGCATACCAGTTGATTTTTGAATATCTGGAAGCTTTCTACAATACGAAACGAATTCATAACCATTGCAACTATATGTCGCCAAACGAATTCGAACGAGTGCATGAAAGAACGCACACTGAGGCTGAGCTTCTGGCAGGTTAAAATGGGGAGAAATTTCTCATTTTAACTTGTACTAAATCTTGACATAGGACCAAGTTTCATTATCATTCATAAGATAAGAACCCCTACACTGTAATGCATTATTTATTGATTGAGCAGACTGATAACAGCTCTATACAACAAAAGGTTAGGAAACTCCCTTTCAGGTGTTCCCTAACCTTTTGTTTGTAACATCGTTTATGTTTCTTTCACACTCCGCTAAATCCATGTACTCGGCTCATTTTTTCTATATTTTAACGGAGACACTCCGTATGTTTTTTTGAAGCTTCTGATAAAATAACTTACATTCTGATAGCCACTGAGCATTGCAACCTCTGTAACTGGAATGTCCGAATTTTGTAACAACTGTTTTGCATGCTCCAACCGCAAATATGTAACATATTTTGAAAGCGTAATATGAAAATGTTCTTTAAAATATTGCGATACATATTTTTCAGAAAGATGGAACTGTTCCCCAAATTCCTTTAATGATATCTCCCCTGTAAAACTCTGCTGTATGTATGAAATCATCTCTTTTTCTACAGTATTTCTTCCACTTTTATCATTTTCGATTATAAATCCATTCTCCCACATGCGAAGAATAAATTGTAAAAGAATTATTTTTGTCTTTATCTGAACAGCTATTTCCAACTTCTTTTCATCATTTTTTGCCATATATATTTCGGCCAACTGCTCACACAACTCTTTTGCTGCATCCTTGATCCTTGGTCTTATCATCAAATGACCATTTTTTAATGGAGTAAGCAATTTATCATCTAACATGTCATCTGTGCAAAAAGAGATATATTCAAGTGGAAAAAGGAAAGTAAAATAATCCTCTTCTCCAGCCTGTGAACCCATGAAATGCAGATTGCCCGGCGACACTACAAAAGCATCCCCGGGGGTTCCAATATAATTTTCTCCTGATATACTTACAGTCAAAAACCCACTTTTTACATATATAATTTCCAGTTCATCATGCCAATGTACCGGTATCTGAAATGATCGTCCCTCATTTTTTATATGATATGTACTAAACGGATCATCCTTTGTACCATGCGGTTTATTTTCCTTTAATTCAAAGTACATAATCTCTCCTATACTTCTATAAGACCTTTACTTTTCCATTTTCCACTCTTCCATCTAAGTACCATTCCCACAGCTCTCGCACATTCGTCACCTGCCATAGCAATATATGATCCTACAGCCAGAAGTCCCATGTGTATTCCGAGAAAATAAGTTCCGCCAACTGCAAACAAATACATAAATATTGCACCTAGTATAACCGGGAAAAGTGCGTCTCCACTCGTTTTTAATGCCTGACCATATACAAGGTTTGTTACCCTTCCAAATTCAAGAAAGACATCTACTATTAACAACTTTACCACAAGATTTATCATCTGTGTATCATCAGTAAATATATGCACGATAAAATGTCCTGCCAATGCAAATGTCACGGAAAAACAGGTCGCTGTGATGATACCGTATATCGCAGCTTTTCTCGTTCCCCTGTTACATTCCTCAAACTCTTTTGCTCCAATTCTCCAACCGGTCATAATTGCATTTGCCTGAGCAAGGGCAGCTCCCACACAATATGAGAAATTTGAAATCTGTACAGCATATGAGCGTGCTGTAACATTCATTCCATCCACATCCATCTGATTCATAAAACGCACAATAAAGGTCATTGCGATGTTGTAAAGTGCTGTTTCAAGCGCAGAAGGAAAACCAATCTTAACAATCTGCGCAAATATCTTTCTTGATGCAATTCGCTCAAGACTCTGTTTTGCTTTTATAAGCACAGCCCCCATACCTGCTACAATAATAAGATTTACAACTCTTGAAATAACCGTGGCAACAGCAACTCCCATTACACCCCAGTTGAATACAAATAAGAATACTGAATTAAGTATTATATTGAGAACATTTCCAACAACAGTTCCTATCAAAGAATGTTTTGTATATCCAAACACTCTCAAATAACTGGAGAAAATAGGAATCAGTGCATTTAAAAAACATGCGCCGCCAACAATTCTAAGATATATTTCAGCCGGCTCAAGCAAAGCCGGAGCAATACTTACGATTCGAAGTATCCCACCAGAAAAAGTAGCAAGAATGACAGACATTACGATACCTATCAATGCGTTGAATATAAGTCCAAGTTGTCTTGCCTGATACGCTATCCCCGGTCTTCCGGCTCCGATATTTTGTGACATAACAGCTATCATACCCGACGATATTACGCCGAACATGATAATAAAAACACCTATATATGTATTTGCTGTTCCCACTGCTCCTACAGCCTGGTCGCTTACAGATGATAGCATAAGCGTATCGACCATACCTGAAAGCATATAAAATAAAGTTTCTAAGCCTATTGGCACAGATAACTGTGTTAATGTTTTTCTTTCAGCTGCCATAGTTTTCTCCTCACATACAATTCAAGAATACTATATCAATAATACGATATATTTCTATGTAATTCTTGTATAATATCCTGTGAAAATTGCACTATTTCTATTTTATCTTAAAAAGTACTAGATCGTGTTACTGAAAAATGGACCGCAAAATACCCGAATTCTATGAAACGCTGGTATGATAACTGGGATGCAATAACACCGATTTTCAAGTTTTCACCGGATGTCGGAAAGGTTATTTACACGACCAATGCAATTGAAAGTCTGAATTCTACCTACCGTAAGTTCAACCGTCAGAGAAGCGTATTTCCAAGTGATACAGCACTCCTGAAAGCCCTGTATCTGGCAACTTTTGAAGCCACAAAAAAATGGACTATGAGCATTAGAAACTGGGGACGGGTCTACGGTGAACTCAGCATTATGTATGAGGGACGACTCCCAGAATAACAGAATCTATATGCATGATGAGAAGGACGTTTTTGACGTCTGCTCTTGACATGCCCGAAATCATGTCGTATATATAGCAAATAGTCTTTTACAATAAACAGATCATTGTTCTTCTCCACCGCATAGGGAAGCAGCGTGCCGAATATTTCTGTAAATTCCTCTGTGTCACATGACTCAAACATACATAAGATCATCTCCATTGTTGTTTCCAAAACTAAACGATCCATTTTCATTTGTGTCAGGTCCTGTACCTTTCGGTGGTATCATTATTGCTTCGCTCTTCCCGTAGGAGTCTTCGCCTGCACGAGCCGGATTAACTCCGGTAAGCATGTTTCTCAAGATGTATCAGCTCCTTCAATTGTCAAGGTGCAATCGGAAGAACTGTCTGAACCTCTTTTACGTTTGTGATTTTTGGAAATCAGAGGATTTTCAATTTGCCTTCCATATACTCTGTATTGGGAGCGACAAAATCGGACATGATTTTAGAAATTTTTTGAAATTATTTTTTGAAGTGTAAAAAGATATAAAAAAAAGATGCCAGGATTTCTCCTGACACCATAGTGACTATGCCAACTTCGTGCCCACTTGGCACAAGGTTGATTGTATTATTCTTCATTTCCTAATGATATTGGTTCTTTCTTTGTTTTCTTGTTTTTAGATATCATCTTATGACCTGTGTAAATAGCCATAATCATACAAAGCAAAGAACTTGCCGCAAAATATTTATGGCTTGATTTTAAACCTTTATATCCGCTATAAAAAGTTCCTAGCATCGTTATCAATGCTCCGACAGACCAATATTCATGAGCTTTCATTCTAACATCTCCTTTTGTGTTAATTTTAATATGTGCCTTTTAATGAAATATGCAAACTTGAATTTGGAGTGTGCTTTATAAATTTTTTCCGATTCCCTCAAGTTCGT
>NZ_JAJDMJ010000087.1:0-6820 GCF_020593585.1 Blautia sp. DFI.6.71 | reverse complement strand
TGATCATAATCCTTCTGGCAAACGTACTCCTGTCAGTAGGAACCCCGGGAATCCCGGGCGGTGCCATCGCATCCTTCGCAGCCCTCGCAACTATGGCAGGCCTGCCGGCAGGTGTTATGGGTGTTTATATCAGTATCAATACACTCTGCGATATGGGTGCTACCTGCGTTAACGTTATTGGCGATATGGCAGGCTGTGTAGTTCTGAAAGAGAAAATTAAGCTTGAGGATTAATACATAAGGAATACAAAAAAGTTGTTGTATCTTTTCATATTGGAAATGAAAAGTACAACAACTTTTTTATCACCCTTTAACAGCTCCGCTCATTAAACCATTCTCTATTTTTTCCTGGAAGAAAATATACGCAATAATTACCGGAATGGTTGTAAGACAAATTCCTGCCATGCTGGAACTATAATCTGTACTGTATTCTCCAAAAAATGCAAGAAGTCCCATAGAAATAGTACCTTTATCTTTATCAGAAATAAAAATAAGAGGAAACAACAGGTTATTCCATACCTGTATAAAATTAAAAATTGAAACACTTACAATTCCCGGAACTGACAGTGGCAAAATCATCTTAAAAAATACTTGATAAATATTTGCTCCATCAATTACCATCGCTTCTTCTAATTCTGTCGGAATTCCATTCATAAATCCAGTAAGAATCAAAATTGTCATTGGAAAACAAAACGCCGCATAAAGCAAAATCAATACCGGATAATTATTCATAATTCCAAGTTTTCCAAAAATATAAGACAACGGAATTAATACCGCCTGAATAGGAATCATCATTCCTGAAATAAACAGTAAATATATTTTTGATTTTCCGCGAAACTTAAATTTTGCCAGAACATACGATGCCATTGCTCCAAAAAGACCTGATATCGCAAGAGTTCCAACTGCAAGAATAATTGTATTCAAAAAATATCTTCCTATATTTCCCACATTCCATGCAGTTAAATAATTTTCTATCCGTAATTTCTTAGGTAAAGCAGTAAATGATGAAAATATTTCCAAATTTCCTTTAAAAGAACAGAAGATTGAAAATACCATCGGATAAATATTGATCAAAGCAACTATAATAAATATCAGAAATCCTATATAATACCCTGCGGAATGTTTTTTTGTTTTCATGATCTATCCCCCCTAATATTCTATGGATTCTTTCTGATTCATAAATTTCAAACTAAAAATAGAAACAGCAGCACTTAATACAAAGATGACCGTAGCAATCGCACTTCCAGTTCCATAATGACCATATCTATAAGCTTCATTATACATTAAAAGTGCTGGTACAATAGTACAGTTACTGGTTCCTCCTGTAGGTGTCAGAATGTATACAGTATCAAAAATCTTTAATACTCCAGTGATCACCATGATCGTAGACATTTTTAATGGTTCCCAAAGCATTGGAATATAAAGATTCCAAATCTTTTTCCAGCCAGTTGCTCCATCTAATTCTCCTGCTTCCAAAACAGAATCCGGTATAGAAGTAAGACCAGCCAAACAAATGATCATATAATATCCTACACTGGTCCATGTACTGACAACAATCAGACATATCAAAGAAGTTTTAGGATTAACCAGCCACTGCTGAATATAATTTCCAAGTCCAATTTTAATAAGAAGACTATTCAGAATTCCCTTGTCAGTAGGAAAATAAATAAAATTCCATAACAATGCTACTGCTGTCACTGATAAAATCATAGGAATAAAAAATGCAGCTTTAAAAAATCTCTGTCCTTTTTTGAAATGATGGATCAGTAATCCAAGTCCAAATCCAATAGGAACCTGCAAAATAACACTTACAACAACGTAAATAAGAACATTCTGCAACGACTTAAGAAAAACTGCATTATGGAACAGATTACTATAATTCTTAAATCCTACAAATTTAAGCGGCACCGCCTGAAGCCCAGGCCAGTCATTAAATGAAAAATAGACAGACATAACTACAGGTATCAATTCAAAACAAAGATAGATCAATACTGCAGGTATCAAAAATACCGCAATAACTTTCTTATTTTTCCTTATTTTTTCCAAAATAACCCCTCCTCTTTTCTATTTTTGAGTAAACAAAAGGAAGGGTGCTCTCCCCCCTTCCTTTTGCTTTATCTGTCAGCTCTGTGGACGGTTTGCATCAATATCTGCCTGAATAGTCTGTGCTGTATTCTCAGCGGAATCAGACAGCATCATGTTCAAAATTCCATTTCTTGAAGTATCTACTAATGTAGAGCAGGTATCATAGTCAAAATATTCTCCTACAGAATCTTTAATAGTACCTGTATATTCAACCATATCTTTGAAAATCTGCGGTGCGTCTTCCGGTGCATCAATATCTTTATATGGAGCAACTCTCATCGCTGCATTCATACGTGCCTGAATAGACTCTTTAGATGTCATATATTTCACCAGTTTTAGAGTTGCCTCTTTTTCCTCATCACTCATAGTTCCTGAAAGCATCCATCCGGAAGTATATACTACATGTGTATCTTTATACTCTGGTTTATCTTCAAAGTATGGGAATGCAAAGAATGAAATATCATCCAAAATTTCTGATTCAGAATTAAACATTTCAGGAATGATAGGGCTGCTGTGAGAAATCATTGCTACTTCTCCGGTGAGGAACTGATTCATCTGAGTATTATAATCCATTCCTTCAAATCCTTCTGCAAAAGCACCTTTATCTTTTAAATCTTTTGTAATCTGCAGGCATTCTACTACATCATCATCCGTCCATTTTTTCTCGCCAGTACCCAATTTTATAATGCCATCTCTTCCGATTCTTTTAGCAAGAATATTATTAAAGATATGTCCCATAACCCAGGTATTCTTTCCGCCTACTCCAAACGGAGTAATTCCGGCAGCAACCAGCTTATCAATATCCTCATACAGTTCATCCATTGTTTCTGGAGTTTTCTCAATACCGGCTTTTTCAAATAAAGCCTTATTGTAGAAAATAGCATCCACATTCAGTTCATTTGGCAATGCATAGATTCCATCTACTCCATAAGCACTCAGATCATATGTATCTAATGCTCCATCCAGGAACGTGTTCTTCCATTCTTCATCTTCGTTAAGTGAATCTGTCAGATCCAACAGAACTCCATTCTGTGCCCATTCTTTCAGGCCGGCAATTGCCGGATAATAAAAGATATTTGGTGTTTCTCCTGTAGATAATGCAACTTTCAGTTTATTGTTATAAGCAGATTCCTCATAAACAGAATCGTTCTGAACTTCAATATCAGGATTTTCTTCCATAAATGCTGCAATCTGGTCTTCATAAACCTTTGCTATAGGTGTATCACCACTGTCACGGCTCATAAATGTAATCTTAACTTTATCTGCTGCAAATACCGGTGTAATAGATGATAATGCCATTGCTGCCGCTAATACAGCCCCTAAAACTTTTTTCCCTGTCTTCATATAAAAACCTCCTCTTTTCCTTACTAATTTTTGTAACAAACAGCAGTCATCTGATGTCCCTTAATCTCTTTTAGAGTAAATTCAAGTTTTTTTCCATCCTGTACAAATGGAACTTCCTGTTTATCGGGTATTGTATAAATTTTCTCTACTTCACGTTCTTCTGTCATAGTAATCTTAAGATTATATAAAGGAATAATATCATCAACAATCTCAAGATTTTTACATTTCTTCACCGGTACATAATGAAGTACATGTACAATTCTTCTGTTCTCTTGTTCCTGATCTAACACTGTAACTTGTGTTGTTGATGGTCCATTATGCTGAATCAGCGGATTCGGAAGCATTCTGTCTAATTCATTTCTCAGGATCTTTTTATACCATGCAGGTGCCCAGTTCTGATATGTTGTAAAAATCGGATGAATAAAATACGCTGTATTTTCTGTTTCCACAATACCAGGATATACTTCTTTTCTTCCTGATGGAGAATGAAGATGAGAACAAAAATGTTCATATGTACGATTAAATACCGGCGGGATTACTTTCTGGACAAACTGAGCCTCATCTGTCGCTTCTACAAGTGTTCCTTTGTCATACATTACATGTTCTGCATCTGCAAGACCCTTTGCCAGATGTTCTTTCGGCCATATAAAATCCGGACTATATGGTGCATCTCCAAGATATTTTACTGCCAGTTCTGAGATCATAAATTTCTGGTGATCTTTGTCAAGACCAGACTGATAACTTGCCAGTAATTTGCCTCCTGCATTTATATAAGCACTCAGTTTCCGGCCTAATATTTCATCTACAGGAATTACATCCGGTAAAATTAACAACCTGTATTTTCCAAAATCAGAAGTACTGTCAATAAAATCAAACTGATATCCATATTCCATCAGAAGTCTTGCCACACCTTCAGATGCACCTGGAATCTGTCCTGCTACGCCTGTAGCATAAAATTCTTCTGCTGTAAAAACACCAATTTCAGATACTGGTTTTGCATTCTCACACCAGGGTTCTTTTTCTTCTACAGATTTATAAACCCTTCCGATCTGCTGATACATATCCTTATTCAATTTTCCCCAGTAATCCATCTGGTCACCAATCGTACATTTGCATCCATGGGAAAGCATGGAAAATACTTCATATTCCATAGCTGCCTCATTACGAAATGCATGAAAATCGCCCCATTCTGTGTGGAATCTGCTTGTCAGTCCAAGACACTCTTTTCCAAAATTCCTCATATATTTAGCAGAAACAGGAAAATCAAGATATCCCCATTCTACTCCCGGAAGAGATTCAAAAGAAAAATACGAATAATCCTTTATCACTGGTTTATCGAGATATCCAACATGTCCTTTGTTATAGCAGACATGAAAATCTGGATTATATTTTTTTGCAAATGCGGTCAGATCTTCGACCATATCATAATAAGTCCACCTTGCAAATTCCTGACGGTCTTCCTTTTTTGCAGGATTCAGACCTTTTTCCCGCATAAGTTTCTGGCAGGATGGACAGCAGCATTCATTCATAAAAGCTGCATCATACCATACTCCATCTCCCGGAATCGTTTCCAGAACTTCTCCGAACTGCTTTTTCAAGAAATCACGATACGGTGTATTTACACAAAGGTTTTTATAAAAACCAGCCTCAAAATACCCCTTTCCCTTATAGTCCTGAAGTGCTCCGTTTTCATCAATACAGATCCATTCCGGATGCATATCTGCGATTCTCTTGTTCCAGCGAATGGTTGTATAAAGGTTTACCTGTATTCCACGTTTTCTGCAGGCTTCAGCCTGTTCTCTCAACAAATCTCTGTGTGCCAGATGAGGATGGACCATTTCCGGAAACATTTTGGAATCATAATATAAATTTCCGTGATGTCCACAAGAAAACAAAGTAATAGAATTCACGTGCGCATCCGCAAGAGTCTGGGCAAACTCTTCCGCATCAAATTCTGAGCAGACCCCCTCAATGGCTTCACTGGTGTGAAAATCCAGATGAATTTGTCGAAATGGAATTTCCTTTTCAGCCATTTCCTTTTACCTCCTGTCTTTTGATGAGACAAGATTACCATTTTTGTGCTATTACGTGAATGTAGATTCTTTGGACGTCTGGGAAATATTTTGGATAATTACATTTTTCTCTCTTCCTGGTACTTAGACGGAGAAATACCATAATACTTTTTAAAATTCTTGCTAAAATAATAAACGTCACTGTATCCTATTGACTCTGCAATTTCTATAAGTGTTTTATCCGGATACTCTGTAAGATATTTCTTTGCCTGTTCCAGACGTGTCTGAGTCAAATACTTACTTAATGAACATCCTTTTTCTTTTTTAAATATATTACTTAGATAACTCGCATTCACCCCAATTGTATCTGCTACCAGATTCAAGCTCATATCAATCCTACTATAATTACTATCAATAAAATCTACTGCATCATTTACTTTTTTCTTTGTTGCAGGAAGTTTATTTTCTGCTGCACATATGCGGCATTTTTCCAATATACACATTAATACACTTCTAATTTCTTCAATTTCACCATTATTCTGCAATCCTGTTAATTGTCTCTGTTCTTTTTCCACAACTAAAGAAAAATCAACTCCCAGTTCAGACATATACAGACAAATATGGATCAGAATATCCGTAGATATATATACTGCTGTGTCAGAAAGGACATTCTGTTCTTCCATTTGAATAAACATTTCACCTATCTCTTTTGTGAGCATTTCATATTCATTTTTTCTGATATAATACAAAAATACTTCCGAATCATATAACGATGATCGTATAAATTGAAACATATCTACTGGCTCGTAAATCAGAATTTTCTGTTCTGTTTTTCCTTTTCTGGCTGCAGAATATGCCTCCTGATAGGCCGCTTTCAATTCTCTGATGTCTGAAAATACCCTGCTGATTCCTCCATTCCAGTTCCTTTTACTATTCATAATTTCCTGCATATAAGTACAGAGAAGCTGAATCTGATATTCCATATTCTCTTCTCCAAATAGAATAAAAGCATATCCTTGGTTCATAGAAATCATTTCATATACCGGAAAATAATCCTGGATTATTTCTTCCATTTCTTCTGCCATTTTGTTATTCTGTTGTTTATTTTCAGGTCTAATCAAGGCCACTGATAATGGTTTATCAAACGGAATCTTCATTTCCTCCCATTTACTCTGCTGATTTTCAGAAGGTACCATACCTGAAAGCTGTTCTAAAAGAAACTGATCCTTTTGCATTTTCTTTACAGAAGATTTCTGTCTATAAATATGTTCCAGTTTTTCTTTACACTTCTGAAGCTCTTTTGTTAATTCTTCAGGGTCCAACGGCAATGTGGTCAATTTACCGTCAACTTAAGGAAAATCGTCAGATTTTATCCTAATT
>NZ_JAJDMJ010000086.1:0-8188 GCF_020593585.1 Blautia sp. DFI.6.71 | reverse complement strand
GGATAAAATCTGACGATTTTCCTTAAGTTGACGGTAAATTGACCACATTGGGGTCTGACCCCAATGTTCAGCAATACCCACACGGTCACAATCCGAATCAGTTACCAACAACAGGTCAGCGTTGCACTTCCTGGCATACTCCATTGATAAGCATCCGGTATACTTCAAAATATTTGCAGCGTATCAACAGCTCCGATGCCATCCCCGGACGGTACTTCAGAACCCGCAGCGGCTGTCTCGGCTCTGCACTGCCGTGAAGATCTGCCACATCCAACGCCTTGTCGATATGCAGTTCTCTTTTCTTCCCGTCCTTTCCTATGCGGTCGTAATCATACAGCCGATAGGTCAGGTTCGAGCTTTCCTGGATTTCTGCAACGAGCGCACCTGCCCCAATGGCATGGATCGTGCCTGCAGGGATAAAAAACAGGTCATCCTTGTGAATAGGTACATTCTGCAGATACTTCATCACCGTGCCCTGTCTTTCTTATCAGTTGTATTTTCTATCTTATTTACCGCTCCAGCTCAAACTTCTGCTTATCGTGAACGTTGATATCCGCGCCCAGCTGTACTTCAATCGGAATGAAAGTGATCGCATACGATCCTTATATAAATGAGACTGCTGCTCAGGAGCTAAATGTAACACCTGTTACTTTAGAACAGCTTCTCAAAGATAGCGATCTTATCTCTGTTCATTGCCCACTTACAAAAGATACTTACCATCTTATCGGGAAAGAAGAAATGACATTATTAAAACCAAACGCTATTCTTGTGAATACAGCTCGTGGCGGAATCATCGACGAGGCCGCTCTTATCGAAGCACTGCAAAACGGCAAGATTTCTGGTGCCGGAGTAGATGTATTTGAAAACGAACCAGTTACTCCAGAACATCCATTACTCCATATGGATAATGTAATCGCAACTCCACATAGCGCATGGTATAGCGAAACTGCAATTCATACATTGCAAAGAAAAGTAGCCGAAGAAGTAGTTAATGTATTAAATGGTAATCCTCCTTTTAATTGCGTAAATATGAAATAATTGAAGCAAGCGTCTCGTAACTAGGTAATCATTCGTATATTAACATCTTATAAAAGCCATCTGATACTGTTCTTGGCTGTCTGCCAGATTCTCTATCAGATGGCTTAGTATTATTTTTTCAGTTTAGTACGGCAGTATTCCGGAAGATCCTCTGGTAGTGTAAAATAGTTTGTGTTTTTGGATTATAAAGTGCCACAGCACTTTCCATCTACTCTTTCAGGTTCTTTCCGGCATTGTATTCAGGCTTCAGCTTCTTCCGGCCACCGCCTGGTTTTCTTGTTTTCTTCATTTTACTCATGCAACTCCAACGGCAGTCCATCCGGGTCATGGAAGAAAGTCATCTTCTTGCCGGTGTAATCATCCATGCGGATTGGTTCACATTCAATCCCTACCTCCGCCAGCTCATTCACCGTCTGCTCCACGCTCTCCACACAAAATGCAAGGTGACGCAGCCCACAGGCCTCCGGGCGGTTCGCACGCTTCGGCGGGTTTTCTTCTGCAAAAATCTCCAGCTCTGTGTGCTCATTGACACGAAGATCTAGCTTCCAGTCCTTACGCTCTGGACGGTAGTTTTCCCTGATGACAGAGAATCCAAGCTTGTTCACATAAAAATCCTTAGCAACTTCGTAGTCAGATACGATGATTGCAATATGATGTATTTTTGATAAGTTCATTTTCTCACGCTCCACTTCTTTAAATTTTGTTCTTCTTTTATTTTCGTTATAAACTATACGGCAACCTTCAAAAAATACCGTGTGAACTCCTGAAGTTCAGTTTGTCCACACGGCATTTATTTTTCTTGGATTCTTGTTTATTTCAGTTTTTCAAGAATCTCGTCCGCACTCATACCGCCGGCTAATAATCTCTTAACCACACTCTCTTCATGGGGTCTGACCCCGCAGTGCTTTATTAATCCCGATTTTTTTGAACAAATCTTCTATCTTTATAATAGCTTGTTCTGTTTCAGCCTTTGTCATTGCAGATTGGGAAGCTTTCGCTTTGCGAAATTCTTCGATATTGTATGAATTCTCCTGTGTGCACATCTGCAGATACATATTGAGTAAACATAGTTCTTTCTCAGAAAAATCCTTTACTAATTTTCTCAATTCCGCATCAGAATATGAAGATATTGGTTTTGAATCTGTAGCTTCCTCATCATAGGAATCGTAAGAAAAATATTTATTTGTAACAGATATTACTTCATAAGAGAAAGAGGATTCCATACCAAGTTTAACCTGATAGTTTAATACAGTAGGGATTGTGCAATGTAAATATTTACTGGCTAATTCAACAGTAAAAGGAGTTCCTGATTCTTCACATTCCTGCTGAATTTTTTTGATTTTTTCCAGTTGATTAGCTAGATATGGAGTTGTATTATATTTTTTGAAACTTACGAAAATGCAAACAGCATGTTTTATAGAATAGCGAAAAAATGTAGTCGCTCTTCCGAGATCAGGATTAAATCTGGGCAAGTCTGCTAAAACTTCAACCCATAATGACTGATATAACTCCTGAAATTCGCATTTTTCGAGTGTACTACGATAACTGTAATACAGTTCATACATTATATAATTATTCAAATACTCATAAATCAACTTATCTGCTTTATCGCGACTTCTTTTATCAGATGCATTTCTTTTCATTTGTATATAAGAATATAATAAATATGCATCGAAATTTGGATTCGTCTTATATCTTTTGCGTTCAGAACTGTTCTTCATAAATTTATCCTTTCATATTTGCCATACATTATTTCATACTGCTATTCATAGGATTCTTTCCTGTGTATATATAAGTTCCTTAAGCATGGCATCAACAACAGATTTCGGACTGTAAACATGGCCAGTCCAAAAGAAGAATCCTTTCCTGGATTCAAATAAATTCCCATTCTTTATGGGGTCTGACCCCGAGAGTTTTTCCAAAAGTGCCGGATTTTCTATGCTAAGATGGAGGAGCCGGTTACTCCTCCATAACTTTTTATTCCTCAGCTAATCTTTCCTGGATATATGTAAGCTCCATCATCTTAGTTTTAATTTCTTCTTTATTGAGAAGTTTTGTCTTCATGGGGTCTGACCCCGAGAGTTTTTCTATCATCACAAAAGCGTATGGCAGCCGCCCACGCTTCAAAGGCATTTTCCATCAATACTGGTTTCATATCTTGCTTGTTCTTTTCTCTTCAAAAGACAGGTACCCATGTCAACGATGGGAGAAACACGTTCATCCTAACCGTTAACATGAGCGGTTCACTTGCTATTTAAAATGATTGAGCTGTTTCTAACTCGCAGGCTTTATCGTACAGATTATCATAATGCAAAGTCAGAATGTTTTGCTGGGTTACTTTGTTTCGACGATCACGATAAGTAGCTTCGTTGTAATCCTCACGCAAGCCTGCGACCACAGCGTAGTGGAAGCGGCTTGAATCATATTCTGAAAATTCCTTCGGAAGTGAGGATTTGTTGCTGTACTTGGTGATCGTTACAAACGATGCAGAAAAGTGTGCTTCGATTTCTGCTTTCCAATCATAAATTTGATAAGTACCTTTTCTAAAGGTTTCTCCCTCGTGTCCAGATTTCAAGGTTGTTCTTCCATTAGGGTGTTCAAGCTCGACAAATACAAACTCATATCCGCCAGAGCTTTTTCCTATCAACAAATAATCGGCAATGTACTTACCTAAAGCAAATTCCGGGAAGACATATGCATCGTGGTGACCAAAATTATAATACTTAAATACACCAGCAATAATATGATAAGCAGGTCTGTGATTAATAAAGCGAAGAACGTTTCTTTCGTTTGTATTTGCATCATGAATCAAGGCACAAAATTCTTCATTTAGTTGTTCCATATTACCTTCGTTCTGGAAATCAAACAACTCAATATGATTGTTAGGGAACAAACTATCATAGTGTCGAACTGCTGCTGGATACAATCGCCTATGATTTATCTTCCCAAATCCTCTGTCTCCGACAGCTTTTCTTTCAGTACACAAAATACCCTCATACAGTTGCATTTCCTGTTTGGTAGGAACGCTCTTTATATAGTCTCGTTTATATAAATTCATGATACTTCCTCGGATAATATCAAATAAAGCTTCCTCATGGGGTCTGACCCCGAGAGTTGTTCTTGCCAGTCTGGATGTACAGCTTGCCAGCAGCTCCTTAAATACTGCTTCGGCTTCAGCTTTCTTTGCTACTTCTCCGCAATCTGGGATGCATAGTTGTTCCACAAAACAAAACATTCGTTTTATGTCTTTTATTATGCACTTTTCTTTTCCAAAGCTATTTTTTCTACTTCTTCCAGAGTAAGCTCTGTGTACATTGCAATATCTTCATAATTAAGTTTACCATCTTCTATCATTAAACGAGCCATACGAATTGCTTTCATTTTTTCTGCTTCTCTTGCTGCTTCATTTCTCATATCTTCCATAGCTTTACACATAATTGCCACTCCTTTCTCATCTTCTTTAAAATAATGTACACGGTCAGCCAGCACTTCGTAGTACATATCTTTAGCATTGGTACATGTAAAATCATGCATAAGTTTTCCTAATGCTGTTTCATCTTTTATTTGAGAGTTTACATATATAATATGCGATTGGTCATTGAACATTTTTCCTGTTTCCCTAACGATACGATCCACATGATATATTGGAATATTCTCTCCTAACACATCATTTTCTGTGATAAAAACCACATACGTTTCATTTAAATTTTGATATTGTTCACCCGGTTCTGTCACATTTGCATCAATCAAGCTACTATTATATCTAGCTCTCTTCACACCTGCACCTTTATCATCTCTTTGAATTTCAATATTATACACCTGATTTTGTCGATCCACTGCGAGAATATCCAAACGAACAGAACGCCCTTGTAAGTTTTTTATTACATATTGACTGCTCACACTTGTAACTTTAAGATCATCTCGTTTTAGTATAATCTGCAATAAAAATTCCACACAATTCTTATCTTCAAATACTTTGCTCATAAAATCATCATCTAAAAGACGAAAGCCACGTAATCTTTGAAGGTCTTCTTCGTGCTTTTGCTCAAAATCAAATCTTTCTTCCTCATTCATTGGTAACACCTTCTTTTCTCAGCTTATCCACATCTTCTATACTACCATCTTAACATCAATACACCCCTATTACAAGGACTGTATCCGCACATATTTTACTTTCTCTTGGTCAGTTTATTCAGGTAATCCAGATTTGTGGATTTGATGCGTGCCTGTTACAATGAGATTTTTTCCTTAGATGATTTCCGGTAATCTGTCCAGCGTTTTTTATTGAACAGGATGATGTCCATGATATTCATCCAACTTACGCACAAAAGAATTCCACGAAGCTATCTCTAAATTATCTGCTGGTTTACATTTTACAATTTCGTGGCTTTCTTCAATTGACTTGTCTTCTCTTTCAACTCCACCTATAGCTATATATTTAACATCTATATCCTTCTGTGGGTCAACCAATAGGGTTTTTCGAGGACCCACTAAATAATTTCCACTATATTCCTCATTGATTGCTTTATCCTTATCTTCATGTATCTGGGTTCTGAATGAA
This sequence comes from Blautia sp. DFI.6.71, assembly GCF_020593585.1. Classification (NCBI taxonomy): domain Bacteria; kingdom Bacillati; phylum Bacillota; class Clostridia; order Lachnospirales; family Lachnospiraceae; genus Blautia; species Blautia sp. DFI.6.71. Next base: position 2,589 of record NZ_JAJDMJ010000086.1, on the reverse strand, counting down.
CTGTAATTTCTGTTTATGTATTCCATATGATTTTTTAATTGTGTAATTGCATCATTCATATGTACATTTAAACCCTGATAGTGATTGGCCTTAACAATTTTAAAATCTGCACCTTTGACTTCTACAATGCAGACTTTCATTTTTGATCTTGATGTCAGCACTACAAAATCTGCAATTTTATCTCCAATAGGATAATTAGAAAAGCAGATATATTCCTCATGCGGCTCCGCCAGATAATCTGCCATGCCATACCATGTATCATTTGTTTTCAGAACCTTCACAGATATCTTCCCATGCTCCAGCAGTTCACCGATGAAGATAGGAATCAGATATTCTGCCTTTAGTGGATTACCCGGCACTTCCTTCTCGAAGAATTCTTTGAATCCCTCTTCCAGCGTTGTAAGGAAATCAGGAGTTAAGCCCCACATATTCATGGAAACCAGAGAATCAACATCAACAGCCATTCCTTCTGCCTCTGCTCCAGCTGCGGTCTTTACAATGTTCTTCGTTTCCACGACCTCGGTCAGGTTGTAATCCTCATCCATCTTGCAGATACCGCGAGTCACGCCACCGTTATCAGACAGCGTGTTCTTCAGCACAAAACCTGCCATACAGGACTTGCCGCCATTCACCAGATACTCATGAACAGCCTTGAAACCTTCTTTGCCATAGTAATCATCTGCATTGATGACGATGAACGGGGTCTTGATGACCTTCTTCGCTGCAAGCACGGCCTGACCAGTTCCCCACGGCTTTGTACGGCCTTCCGGCAGAGTCCCCGGAATATCGTTAATGTCCTGGAAAGCATAATCCACCGGCTCTAACTGCTTGATTCCTGTTCCGAAGCGGCTGCCAATACCAGCTGCCATGATAAGTAATGTTGTTTTCATAATTCTCCTTTTCATACCTTGTAGCGCCCAATGTGCCTTCCACAAAATTTTATGTAGTTATTAGAGCAGCGCCAGTAGCCTATGCTCTCGTTTTCGTTTATAGTTTCTTTAGAGAAAAATCATTTCTTCTTCATGGGGTCTGACCCCGAGAGCCTGATTTCATGGGGTCTGACCCCGAGAGGCTATTCTCAATATCTTTTACAAGGACAATATCTCAAAAATCATAGCTTTTTCTGTCCATATCTGTTAAAATTGACAATGATTAATATACAGGGGCTGCTGCACATGCAAGTGCGGCAGTCCCTGTCGAATGGATGAGGAAAATTAAAATGAACGCAACAGCAAATCTTGGCAAGGCACCCGTACGCACTCTGGTACTCCAGCTTGCCATCCCTTCTATGACCGCGCAATTTGTCAATGTACTTTACAGTATTATTGACAGGATGTATATCGGACATATTTCCGAAAATGGCGCACTGGCTCTTGCAGGTGCAGGCATATGCGGTCCTATCGTTACACTTCTCACTTCTTTTGGCACCCTGGTAGGAATCGGAGGTTCCATTACCATGGGAATCCGAATGGGCGAAAAGAATCACAAAAAAGCAGAACAGGTACTGGCAAATTCTTTTCTGATGCTCAGTATTTTTTCTGTTCTGCTGACTGTCAGCTTTCTTCTGCTAAAAGATAAGCTGCTTATGTTGTTTGGCGCAAGTGGGGCTACTTTTCCCTTTGCCAATACCTACCTGACTATTTATACAACAGGTACCTTTTTCGCACTGATGGCTACAGGGCTTAATTACTTTATCAACTGTCAGGGATTCCCCCTTGTGGGAATGTTTACCGTACTGATCGGCGCAGGATGTAACATCCTGTCAGACCCGATTTTTATTTTTGGTTTTCATATGGGAATTTCCGGTGCTGCCATTGCAACCGTTATTTCGCAGATACTCTCCTGCATCTTTGCAATGACCTTCTTATTGGGAAAAAAGGTTCCTGTAAAGATTACCTTCGGACAGTACAACTTAAAAGTCATAAGGAAAATCCTTTCCCTGGGATTTTCTCCTTTTCTGATCCTGGCCACAGACAGCCTGATCCTGATCTTTATGAATACAGTGCTCCAGAAATATGGTGGTGCTTCCCAGGGCGATATGCTAATCACCTGTGCCACCATTGCTCAAAGCTATCTGCTTCTGATCACCTCACCTATGATCGGGATCAGCGGAGGTACACAGGCAATCCTGAGCTACAATTACGGTGCCAGATGCGTAAACAGGGTCAAGGACGCAGAAAGGAACATTCTGGGAGTAATGCTTATCTTTACCACCATCATGTTCCTTCTCTCCCGGTTTATTCCCCGGTACTTTGTTCTTCTGTTTACCACTGATCCACAGTATATCAGATTCTCTGTCTGGGTCATCCGTACCTATACACTGATGATCATTCCGCTAAGCTTCCAGTATGTCTTTGTAGACGGGCTGACTGCCCTGGAATGTCCAAAGACAGGACTTGCGCTCTCCGTTACCAGAAAATCTCTTTTTGTGATCAGTGCAGCTGTCCTGCCTTCTTTCTTTGGTGCAAAAGCGGCTTTTTTCGCAGAACCTGTTGCTGACGGAATCTCTTCTGTCCTCTCAACAATTGTATTCCTGCAAATTCTGCTCGAACGGTACGCCTATTCCGAAATCGGCGGTACATTCATTCT
>NZ_JAJDMJ010000085.1:0-8488 GCF_020593585.1 Blautia sp. DFI.6.71 | reverse complement strand
TATAGCAAATTTTTTCAGTACTGTAAAGTATTGTTACTAACCGGATACAGCACTACTACAATTTTGAATTCTCCGAGGTGAAAAGTCGTGAAATTATCATAGATGTATTCACCTGGCATGAGATTCATGTCTTCTTTTTTGAATGGAACCAATACCTTTCCTTCTTCTACTGGCTTGCCATCAAAACTCTTTTTGTCACTGTACTTCTGTGTGTTGCTGTAATTTGCAATTCTTCCCATAGGATTTTCCTCCATTGATTTGCGTTGGAGGAAACCTCACGGGAAATATTCTTTTGTCCTATCAGTCGACCGTTCATAGGGTTCCTCCTATAATCCGGTCAGCTGCTCTTCTTAGGGCTGACGTTTACGAGTTGCTTCATTCTTCTGACGGAAGAGCCTTCACCTTGGCCACGGTGGTAGCAATCAGTCGAATGAAGAGCGTATTTGTAATGCACCTCAGCTCTTGGCGCAAGATTATTTGTATGTTTACATTTTAAACCCTATATGTCATACTTTCTATATACCGCACCGTATGACATTGGAGGTTAAAATGATTACATCAGATATTGGTTTTTGGGTTGACAATTATGTTGGGACCTATCAGATAATAGAATCTGAAGGTAAAAAGTATATAGCTTCAAAGGAGTTTCATCCTGCTAGAAACGGAGAAGCTGAACTAAAGAAGAAACGTCTATTTATGGATCTATTCAAAAATAATGAATACATATTGATTCAGCTCGCGAATGTTGATACTAAGGATGAAAATTCTATTGTTACAGAAGTGGATTTATGCAAGTGAGCGTGGTTACGGTGCCAAGTGGCAACGTGAGAGAAGGAAGTTTTTAGATAGCAATCCATTCTGTGTGAAATGTTATGAGGAAGGACATCTTACGAAAGCTACAGTCGTGGATCATATCAAACCTCATCGTGGTAATCAGAAACTCTTCTGGGATCGTGGGAACTGGCAGGCCCTTTGCAAGAGATGCCACGACAGAAAAACTCTGACAGAAGATATTAATCCTGTGTATAGATATTAAAAAACCTTCGCCGAAGAAGCGAAGGTGAAGGGATGATATATTAAGATGTTAGTTCAGAAGTGAAATTAATAAGAGATGATTCTCTATATAGCGCTTCTCTGTTAATACGGTTTTTCTTTAACGCTTTTTTAAATCCAGAAAGATATACGGTGAACTCTGAGATAATATTATTGTAGTCAGCAGTTATTTTGTTCCACTGCTTGTTAGGTATTTTTTGTGTTGTTGGTATTTCTATGTATTTGCTGTCATTAACAATAAGCGCATAGCGATAATCCAATCCAGCATCCGATCGAGAAGCCGAAGGAACCGAGTGACCGATTCTACCATAAGGACGCACATCAGCACCTAGATTATTCCTAAGCGGAAGATAATAATCATTTCCATCGTTAGTTATTTTTAAACACAAATAGGATCGGTGTGACTGCTTTGCAGTGTTTCCAGGGTCAAGCATTTTTACAAATGATGAATGTTCTTTGAAGTATTGTTCTTTTATATAGCAACAAGTGATACTCATGATTTATTCTCCCAGTAAAAAAGGAGAAGCTGATGTGCTTCTCCTTCATCGCTAATTTCTTCGGTTTTTTATTAGCCAGGTGCTTCCGAAAAACCCCTCACAATTTCTTCGGTTTTTTATTAGCCAGGCGATTCCGACAAAAGCCTCAAAAGAAAGCTTTGCTTTCTTGCTTATATTATATGCAAATAATTGTAGATTGTCAATGGAAATTTGTGGTAAACGAAGCCTAACCAAGCAGTGATAGTCGCTATGCATCTTCTCGGATTACGACTCACATCATTGCTTGAAACAATAATAACAATAAAAGATGTTGATATCAATAGTAGAACGATACTTTACAAATATAATAATGGAACTAGGGGGTTACTGTTCACTGGTAATATCCCGCGAGGTGTTTTTTGTGAGCGAAGGTCACAGAAAACCCGAGATATACCGCGCGAATTTATGCGATTAGCATAAATTCTGTGCATCGCGAAGCGTGTTACTGAGAACAGAGTGAACAGTAATACTAGGGGCGGTACGAATCTCTGAAATCAAAACGCTTAAAGACCGGCGCCCCCTCTTCTGTGCAAAATCGCGAAATGAAAAATGATTTTATGATCTCTCGGAATCTTGAGTGATCATGCCAGCAAAACTCTGGCATTGAACTTTGAAAAGTAAATATTATTCTTGAACGTAAAAATGAACGCAAGAAATAAACATAACTGTCGCTATGTTTTAAAAAATGAGATATAATAATCTACAGGATTATGCTACATCCAAAATCAACTTTCGCGGGGTGACTTCAGATGGCAGATCCCAAGCATCCAGATGCTGTAACATCAGGATGTGATAAAGGCGGCAGTACCACATCTTAGTTGAGCGGTGTCTGTCGTCTTCTAGTTTAAAGTCTAATTTCTCACGTTTGTTAGAGCGTTCAGCAGAAGTTCTTGCATTGTATTCCAGTTTCCATTCCTTACTGCTTCTTGGCGGATTATTAAACAATCTTGGATTATCTTTCAGAACCAGATGGACTGTACGTCCGTATTTGACATTTGAGCAAGGGTTTTCGCATGTACAGGAGATACAGCCACTGGTGTGACTGATCTTAGGACATTTGAATTTCATTCTGCCTTTAGCAACTTCAATACCATCTCGACGCATACGATATCCAGAAGGACAAATAGGAACACCATCTTTATCAATTGTAAAGTCGTTTTTGTAAATGGGAGGTCTTCCACCTTTTCCGTTAAGGTCAATAAAAGGCGTTATATTTTCACGCTTGAAGTATTGATAGTAAGGCATTGCATCATGGGCAGAATCTAAAGGTACTTTAGAAACTGAGTATTCAGGAAGAAATGATTTCATTCTGAAAAAAGCGTGCAGGAATCCATGTGAATCATGTTTTGAAGCACAGGAAAAATGAGGGAATACAGGTAAGTCACTCTGTGAATCAACAAGCATATACAAGTCATATCCGTGATAATAACAGTCCTGAGAGGAATCCCATCCGATATCACAGTCAGGCTGGGAAAAATAGCGGTTACAATTACAGTCATGGATACCATTCTCTTTACATTTGCAGATACGTTTTTTTCGTTCTCTGTGTGAAGTTACAACAGGCGTTCCATCACCCGCTAATGCTAAAGCATCTGCAGGGATAAGCCCTGTAGAAACAGAAATCTCAAGGAATTCCTTTTGATAGATTTTAAAGAGAGAAGAATAAGGCTGTTCATCAAGTTTAAAATCTGTTTTCTCCAAGGTCGGAAGAAGATCGGCAACTGTAACTTTTTCCACGGAATCAGCTTTTGTACCTTTTGTTTTAGGCCTTTTGACCTTAGTCTTCAGCGGATGGATGTGTGGTGACATATGATCATCATCAGAGTTCCATAAGCGGTTTAAAAAATCATAAAAAGTACCAACACCGGGAGTGTTACCAACTTCAAATCCACTAAGGATAGCATAAAGAGGATTCATTTTAAGCTGAGCAGCCCATTCCGTTAATGAAGTAACTTTAAAGTCAATGGAAAGAAGATAAGAACGCTGCATGCAAGAAGGAGTTCGTGGAGCTGGTCCGAATTTTGAATATTTATCAGCCATAAAAGTATCAGTAAAAGATAAATCGAGATTCCAAAACCGCTCAATGATATCCCAGGTGGAACGAGCAAGAGCATTTGGATTAGGATAATATTTACGAAGATTAGTAACAACAAAGTTTTGGTAGTCAGCATGACTGCCACAATTAACAGGTAACATAAAAATCGCCCTCCAGTCGATAAAATAAAATATATTCAATCGGCTTCGTCGCAAATTTTGAGCGATTTGTCAAGTGTTTTTGGCAAAAAAAGTGGGGGATTTTAATAAAAAGGAATCAGAAAGCCTTGATTTTACTGGGCCGAAGATTCCGAGAGATCATTCCAGCACAATGGGGGATAAAGATTCTCTGGCGAGTAGCTTCTGATTTTGGGTATTACGTTTGATGAATTGGCGTTCCATGCCAAAAGAAATCAGTTTTGCAAGAAAAAGTAGTCTTGAACTGGCTGGTTTATATAAGAAAGTCAGGTTTTTCTTTTTCGCATCTGAAATGCTGTCATCCTGAATGAATAAAGTGTAAATATCTTGCATAGCCATATTACAGTCAGACATCAGTGGAAGAAGATTCTGGTGGATAGTATGAGCTAATTTTTCCTGATTGGATGGCTTGGAATAGTAAGCGGATATTTTAGGACTGATTTTAGCCTGACCAGTCATCCAGCGGCAAACCAGACCGTTGTCCATTGAAAAATCCTGATTTGCCGGATCATCCATAAAATCTTCAAATAATTCGTATAAAAAATCAGGCTGACTCATTTGATTACTTTCGCTGATATGATTTTTTAAGCAAGTGCTAATAGAAGAAAAATTGCATCGATTCAATAGAAATTCCCCTTTCGTAGTTAAGATTAAGTATATCTATACTTAATACGAACATATATTCAATTCAAGAAAACGCGGATATTTTTAAATTGATTGTGTCAATTTACAATCAATTTCTATTCAATGTGGTTTTCCGGCAGATTCTGTAAAATAAGCTCAGATTAAAACAATGACGGGAGGAGCTTATGCAACAGAATATTGAATTTGAGCGGTGCATTGATTTTCTGGTACGGATGATTGATAAGTACGGCGATGAAGTCCTCCGTGAGTTGGAGGAAGAAAAACAGAATAAGCAAGAAAAAGAAGCGGCAGTTTCCTGAAATACAAAATGTAAATCAGACTGTCGCTTTTTTCATGCATTTTTAAATCAAATAAATTTTAAAAGCTGATGCAGAGTGTGTGGCTCATTATTCTGAGAAGCGGTAATACGAGTATCAAATGGCTTGAAATGATTCTGCGTATAAAAGCTCAGAAGAAATTCATTATCTTCGCATTCAAGAAACTCCATAACGCCACCTACGGAATATTTGAGACTGGATATGGTTTCCAGTGCAAATCCCAGTAGAATATTTCCAGGAATTCGTTTTTCCTTTGGAAGAGAATAGTTCTTTCCCAACTGGGCGATCAGGTAAGCTGCGGTAGTATAGGATTGTGTTTCTTCATCCAAAATACTGACACGGGACAGCTTTTTTGCCATTGTCTTGCTGATATTTGAAGCACGGACAGAGATGGGTTTTACTGTAAGTGAAAAATAACCAACCAGTGAAGCATCTTCAGCATCAAATACCAGATAAGTGATAGATTGATCTTTTTTGGTAAACTCAATCGCATTATGTAATAAAAAGTATTCCACATCGGGATTTTTGGGACAAGAAAAATCGGAGAGTAAGTCGTAAAGACTTTCCTCTCCGATATATGTCGGTTCGTCTTTATCCAAATATGCCCGAATATTAACGGTAAAATATTTATCAGACATGTTTTTTCTTCCTTTTTGACATTAAAGCTAAGATTTCCTGTGGGTTCGTTAACTGACGTCCGGGAAGTGTCTGCTTTGGTGTGCGGTCACGGTCGGCTTCGTCAATTGCTGCGACAAAACGCTTTACGCTATTTGGATTGGATACGACAAAATTATGAGTAATACTTGAAGTAGCCATACTAACACCTCCTCTTTTTTGGCTTTTTTGTGTATTTATAGTATATGCAATGTGTGATAAAAACACAATATCAAAAACAGAAATTATTTCTAAATAATTTTCAAGCCGGACATTTATTAGACGCTTCCGGTAAGCGAACAATATTTTCGAGCCAATCATTTATAAGTCGCCAATGGTGGGCGGGCAATATTTTGATAACAGAAATGTTCTGTATCTAACTTAATTATACGATTGGCGAAGAAATGCGTCAATACGGAAAATAAGTATTGAAAATGGTTGGAACAAGTACTAAAATAAAGTTGGGACAACAAAACAGAGTTATACTGCGAGGAAGACTATGAAGAATAAAAAGATTAAATGCGATATATATACCAGAGTATCCACAACCATGCAGGTAGATGGTTACAGTCTGGATGCCCAGAGAGAAAAACTTAAGAGATATGCAGAATTTCAGAACATGGAAATCGTAAATGAGTATTCAGATGAAGGTAAGTCTGGAAAGAGCGTAGAGGGCAGACCGGAATTTCAGAGAATGTTGGATAATATTGAGAATGGAACAGATGAGGTGCAGTTTGTACTGGTGTTCAAGCTTTCCAGATTTGGTCGTAATGCGGCAGATGTATTAAACTCTTTGCAGAGGATGCAGGATTTTGGAGTGAATCTGATCTGTGTAGAAGATGGGATTGACAGCTCAAAAGATAGTGGAAAGTTGATGATTTCTGTCTTGTCTGCGGTGGCAGAGATTGAAAGAGAGAATATCCTTGTTCAGACAATGGAAGGACGCAAGCAGAAAGCCAGGGAAGGAAAATGGAACGGCGGGTTTGCTCCATATGGTTATGAATTGGTAAATGGAGAATTGCAAATCGCAGAGGACGAAGCGGAGATTATTCGCCTGATCTATGATAAATTTATTCATACTAATATGGGAATCTCAGCGATTGCTGCATGGCTGAACCAGCATGGATATAAAAAGAAAAAACGACAGAATAATACACTGGATGCATTTGCTTCTTCGTTTATAAAAGGCGTTCTGGATAATCCGGTATACTGTGGAAAGCTGGCTTATGGACGAAGGAAAAACGAGAAAGTCTCTGGTACAAGAAATGAATATCGCATTGAAAAGCAGGAAAATTATATGCTGCACGATGGTATCCACGAAGGGATTATTTCAGAAACAGACTGGGAGCTGGCTCATCAAAAACGGGAAAAAACAGGTGTGAAATATGAAAAGACACATAGCCTCGATCATGAGCATATTTTATCCGGAATATTGAGATGTCCGTTATGTGGAAGCGGTATGTATGGAAACGTGAACCGAAAGAAAAAGAAAGACGGAACTTTATATAAGGATTATTTCTATTATGCCTGCAAACATCGTCGCCTGGTAGATGGTCATAAATGTGGATATCGTAAACAATGGAGCGAAGAGAAGATTAACAATGCAGTGGAAGAAGTTATTCGGAAGCTGGTGAAGAATCCGAAATTTGAAGAAGCAATTCTGAATAAAATCGGTTCAAGAATTGATACAGAAGAAATAGAAAAAGAGATTGAAAGACTGGAAAAACAGTACAGGCAGTTGACCGGAGCAAAAGGAAGACTTGGACAGCAGATGGATAGCCTGGATATCATGGATAAATTTTATGAGAAGAAATATCAGGATATGGAGACAAGGTTATACCGTTTGTATGATGAGATTGAAGGCGTGGAGAACAGTATAGAAGAAGTCAAGAACCGCCTGTTGAATATCCGGCAACAGAAAATATCAGAAGAAAATGTCTATCAATTTCTTTTATATTTTGATAAACTATATGATAAGTTCACCGACCTGGAGAAGAAAGAATTTCTTAACAGCTTTGTAGAACAGGTGGACATTTACGAGCAGGAGCAGCCAGATGGCAGATTCCTGAAGCACATAAAGTTCCGTTTTCCGGTGTATTTTGGAGATAGAGAGACACAGGAACTTTGTTGGGACAACGAAAGTACCGTTGAAAGTTGCGCTTTATTGTCTAAACTAGAATAAAAACTGGATGAGAAGGTGACTAGTACATCGTTTTCGAAATAACTATACCACTCACTTGTCTGCGAATCCGATTGCACAGGTCTAAAAGCCTCAGCGTAGCCCGCTACGCCTGCGTTTTTATACCAGCACACTCGAATCCGCATCCTACGCGATTGGTATAGTTATTTACGAAACGATGTACTAGAATTCGAAGAATCGCCATATAAGTCAACAAATGCCGGGTAAACTGATGACTAGAATTCGAAGAATCGCCATATAAGCCAACAAATGCCGGGAAAGCATATGACTGGAATTCGAAGAATCGCCATATAAGTCAACGAATATCGGGAAAGCATATGACTGGAATTTGAAGAATTGTCATATAAGTCAACGTATGTCAGGGAAACTGATGACTGGAATTTAAAGAATCATCATTTGAGTCAATACATGATTGATATTTGTTGACTAGGAGGTGCATATTTTTGTCATCGTGAAGCGTGTTGCTGTGAACAGTAACGAGGTGGTGCTTATGAGCTCCAGACTGACAAAAAATCTACTTGATAAATATAGATCAATATGATAAAATGAGGCCATTCTCCGCGAGGGAGTAATCGGCATATTCCGGAACATTTTTTAGATATGTTTTGAAGAGTGTGTAGTACTATCGACATAATGGTGCCATATGCACCCGGTATTACAGTAAACGATGAGACTCATGGACAGTTAAAACAGCTGTCTGTGTGTCTCTTTTTTTATGCTGCAGGAACATTACAGCAGTTCAGATAACATAAAAAAGTCTTCCGGGAAGGGTTCTATGTTACTGAAAAATTATTTTATATAGGTAATTGCGAAACAAGTTCGCAATCTTGATTGAAAACAAGGATAGAATC
>NZ_JAJDMJ010000084.1:0-8697 GCF_020593585.1 Blautia sp. DFI.6.71 | reverse complement strand
TCCGTGATAAGGAGTATAACGAAAACAGGGTATGGATATGGTTGTAATAGGTGGCTTTTTTGCTCTGACCATCTTTCATTACTTTAATCTTATCTTCATTATGAAGAGAAGCCTTTTCCTCTTGAAGTTTTATCAATAATTGCTCTGGAGTTAAAATTCCATTTTCCAGAAGTTTGGCTGCCAGTTCGACAGCAAAAGTATGGTAGTGTACAGTTTCTATGATTTTTTCTACGATTGCCCGGTTTTCCTCTGCTTCTGAATAAAATACAGATGTCAGTTGAAAAAGAGTGGGTATATCTTTCAGTTCTTTTAATTGAAAACTACAGTATTCAGACAGTTGGCTTCTGGTTGTAAATAAAACCCGGCAACGGTATTTTAATACGACTGACAGGCAACTGTCCTGTGTGGATGTGACATTAAAATTGTCTATGATCAGCAGTGTATCAGATTTCAAAGAGCGTAAGAAACGGTTATGTCTTTGAAAACGTTCCTGCTCACTGATTTCTGGTGGATCATCAATAAAATCCATGTCTACAATATCTTGATATAGATTACCGGTGTATTCCATATAGAGAATATTGGTGTACTGTTTTCTGTATTGCTTTGCATAGGCTTTAGCAAGCTCGCTTTTTCCAATTCCGGCAATTCCATAAAGAAATATATGTCGGTTCTCTTCAAACAAAGTATGGAGTTCATCCAGTTCTTCTTCTCTTCCTAGAAAATGACGGCATGGTTTTGGGACTTCGCTGTCCATAATGTAATCCAGAACAATCGGAGATAGAACACCTCCTGCAATCAGTTTTTGATTTCTTGTATCACGTTTAATAAATTGCCGTTCCATACCAAAAGAAAGTACTTTTGCTAAAAACAACAGCCTTGAATCAGAAGGTTTATATAGAGATACAAGTTCCTGCTTTTTTGTATCCGAAATCGTATCGTCCTGTATGAATAACGTGTAAATGTCCTGTATAACCATGTTGCAGTCTGCCATTAAGGGAAGTAAGTTCCGCTGAATGGTTGTTGCCAGTTTTTTCTGATTGCTGGGTTTTGCATAATATGAGGTTATTTTGGGACTGATTTTTGCTTGTCCGGTTATCCAGCGGCAAATTAGACCATTATCCATAGAAAAATCTTCATTTATCGGATCATTCATAAAATCTTCAAATAATTCGTATAAAAAATCAGGTTGGTTCATCTGATTGCTTTCACTGATTTGATTTTTTAGGCATGTGCTAATAGAAGAAAAATCACATCGTTCCAACAGAAATCCCTCCTTTGGTTTTCGTGTTTTATATTCTTAAAGTCTTTTTATTATAACACGAACAAATGTTCCGGACAATAGGAATTGATACTGTATAGGAAGAAAATGAATCTTAAAAACTCAATCTGCGGTCAATTTCAATTCAATGTGATTGGTGCAGAATAATTTTAGAATGTAATCAGGCTTTCGAAAGCCGAATTCAATTCATACAGAACTTTTGTACAATCCTGCCGGCATAGGATGTAGAGAGAACTGTATGCTGAAGGAGGCATATAGCATGAATACGTTATTTGATTCTGTAGAAGTTCTGGATACAAAAAAAGAAATCCAAAAAGAGAATGTAAGCTATGAACATGCAGGATATCAGATTCGAGTGCATTTTAATGGGGAAAAGACATTGATCCAGTGCATTCAGAATCTTACTGAACGAAAAATTGCAGGTTGATTTTCTTAAGTTCTTGTTGTAAAATAAAGACAATTAAAGACAATGACTACGCAAGACCGATGAAAAGAGGGATAGAATGTATCAGGCAGGAATTTATTGCCGAATTTCCATTGAAGAGCAAAATAAAGAGGGTGAATACAGCAATAGTATTCACTCTCAGATTCAGATGGCAAGAGATTATATTGCAGAGAATAAAGATATTGCAGAGAAAAAAGTTTATGTAGACGATGGGGCTTCTGGAAGTAATTTTGAAAGAACTGAATTTCGGAGGATGCTGGCAGATATTGAGCTTGGTGTTATCAATATGGTGATTTTTAAGGACGTATCTCGACTTGGAAGAGAACATATTGATACCAACTATTATCTAGGCAAATATTTCCCGGAGAAACAGATTCGGATTGTTTCGATTCTGGATAATTATGATTCAGCCGTTGGAACTTATGATGAAATGTTAGAAATAAAAACTTTGCTGAATGATATGTATTTGAGAGATACATCCAGAAAGATTAAGACAACGATTCAGACCAAAAGAAGTATGGGCGAATATACTCCGAAACAGCCCCCCTTTGGATATGTGAAAAGTAAAACAATTCATAATCATCTGGAAATTGATCCTTATGCAGCCGAGGTTGTTCGAAGAATTTACAGAATGTATCAAAATGGATTTGGCTGTACGGTTATTTGCAGGACTTTGAATGAAGATGAAATCCCTTGTCCCGCAAAATATAAAAAGGAAGTTTTAAAAACCAATTATGTATGGGATTCGGGAAAAGGTCTGTGGACATCGTCTACTGTAAGTGGAATTTTAAAGAATCCGGTCTATACTGGGGCGGTTGTGATTCGGAAACATGAAAGACCGTCTTATAAGCTGAAATACAAAAAGGCAATTCCCCTGGAAGAAATGGAGCTGGTGCCGGATGCACATGAGGCAATCATTTCTAAAGAAGAGTTTGATAGGGTTCAGCAAATAAGAAAGGGGCGCAGAGTTTCCTATTTTGATAAAAACAATGAACCACATAAATATGTGGGACTGCTCTTTTGTGGGAAATGTAAAACAGCCATGCGAAAACGTTATCTGGCATCTCATAAAGACTATGACGGATATATGTGTGGTTTTCATCAGAAGCAGGGGCAGAATTACTGTGAGCTGAATCATATTACATTTGAAAAGCTGGATGAACTGGTTGTATTTGCAATCAACCAGCAATTGAAACAGATGAAGATGGATATGAAGAATCTGGAAACTCAGATCAGACAGAAACAGCCGGAACTGGATGGTAAAATTGCAAAATTGCAGGCAAAAATAGAAAGAAATCTGGAATACCGGAAACGAGCATATGAACAGTTTATGGATGAAGTACTTTCCAAAGAGGAATATCTGGAATTAAAACAGATGTATGAAACAGAGAATCAGAAATATCAAAAAGAATTATCAGAACTGAACCATGAAGAGCAAAGGCAGCGGGCGGCGGTCAATGAAACAAAGATATGGTTGGAGCACTTTAATCGCAGAAGAATAACGGTAAAGCAGCTTACCAGAGAAGCGCTTGTGGAGTTAGTTGATAAAATTTATGTATATCCAGAGCAGAAAATAGATATATATTTTAAGTTTGCTTCAGTAGAGAGTTCACCAGATAGAATACTTGAGAAAGATGGGGTGATATGATGTATCAGATGGGTGTATATTGTCGTCTGTCGAAGGATGATGGAGAGAATAAAGTTAGTGAGAGTATTGAAAATCAGATGAAACTGATTCGTGAGTATGTGACTAAATCAGAGGATCTGGAAATCGCAGATATTTATATTGATGACGGTTATTCGGGGCTTTATTTTGCGAATAGACCGGAATTTCAGCGGATGATGGAGGATATCTACAAAGGGAAAATTCAAGGCGTTATTACGAAAGATATTTCCCGGCTTGGGCGTGAACATATTGAAACCAGTAACTATATTGAGCGTGTTTTTCCATCTTTGGGTGTGCGTTATATTGCAATTTTGGATGGCGTGGATTCTGTTCATCACAGTAATGAAGAATTGGCACAGTTTAAGACGTTGTTTAATGATATGTATAGTCGTGATATATCTAAGAAAATCAGAGGTGCATTGACCGCCCAGAAGAAACGGGGACAGTTTATGTCTGGGTTTGCCCCATATGGATATGTAAAAGATCCGGCAGATAAGCATCATTTTCTTGTAGATGAAGAAGCAGCTAAAGTGGTACGGAGAATCTTTTATATGAGTTTGGAAGGATATTCCAGGGATGGTATTGCAAAGAAACTGAATCAGGAAGGAATTCTGACACCGTCAGAGTATAAGAGAAAGGTGCAGGGATTGAAATATGCCAATGCATTAGAAAAAGCGGGTGCAAAGGGCTGGGCATATCCTACGATCAATGTAATTTTGCGAAACAGAGTTTATACAGGGGCTATGGTACAGCATAAATCAGAAAAGATATCCTATAAAGTGGAAAAGTATCAATATATTCCAGAGGAACAGCAGTATATTGTGGAAGGAATGCACGAAGCAATTATTAGCAAAGATACTTTTGAGCAGGTACAGGAACTTATGAAGAAAAGAACACGGACACCGGGATTTAATAGCGAAGTGAGAAAGGTAAATCCATACGCAGGAATTATTGTTTGTGGAGATTGCGGATATAATTTCCAGAGGGTTACTTGTCGGGACGGTTATGAGTGCGGTACCTATCACAAAAAAGGAAACACAGTTTGTTATTCTCATTTCATTAAAAAAGAAGTATTGGATTCTATTGTAAAAAATGAAATCCAAAGACAAGCGGAACTGGCACTGAAAGAAAGTGATAAGGATGAAATATTAAAAGTAGCAGATAGGAAGAAGGAGGTGCAGAGACGATGTGCAGAAGCAGACCAGCAGATTGAACGGTTACAAAAAGAACTTGCGGCTGTCCAAAAGTATAAAAAGAAAACTTACGAAAATTATGTAGATGGTGTTCTGGATAAAGAAGAATATCTCTCCTATAAGGCAGAATATGAAAAGCAGGATAAAGATATCAGGGCGAAGATTCAGTTGGCAGAACAAGAGAAAGACAGCTTTGGAGAGGCAGAAGAATCTTATGAAAACTGGATAGAGAAATTTATCAAGTATGGAACATTATCCGAAGTGACAAGAGAAATTGTGACAGAATTGATTGAAAAAATTGTTGTGAATGGAGATAAGAGCATTGATATTGTATTTAAGTATCAGTCGCCTTATCCGGTAGAAAAACAGGCAGTGTAAAGACTGCAAATTTTTTTACAGTAATTTTCCCCTAGTTATAATGAACACACAAGGGAGATTCCCTTCTTGAAACATATATAGATATGGTTTCTTCCACAGGACGTCTGGCTATCTGTACAGGTACAGGGAACAACGGCAATCAGCCTCTGCATGAGGGAGGAACCCTGAAACAGGGACAGACCAGACAGATAGAATTATCTGTGAGCAGCAGGGAACCAACATTAAATGTGCAGTTATGGAAATCTTATGAGGATGAAATGAGTATTTATATTGAAAATCCATCCGGAAACCGGATCGGCCCCTTAGACGAAAAGCTTGGTCCTCAGAGGTACAGACTGGGAAATACAGATCTTTTAATCTATTATGGCAAACCTGGACCCTATCATCTGACACAGGAAATCTACATAGATTTCCTTCCTGGGAAAACTTATGTGGACAGTGGAGACTGGAAAATCATCCTAAGTGGAAAAAAGGTCAGAGGAGGGGAATATTACCTGTGGCTGCCAGGTGGAAATACCCTGAACAGAGGAACTGGGTTTTATGAACCAAGGGCATATGGGACTTTGACCATACCTGCCACAGCCCGGCGGGTTATTGCAGTTGGAGCATATGATTCGCTGGTTGACTCTTATGCGGATTTTTCCGGAAGGGGCAGCAGAATGCTGCCATATCTGAAACCTGATCTGGTGGCACCCGGAGTGAACATAGTTGCCCCCGTACCCGGTGGTGGTTACAGAACAGTAACAGGGACTTCCTTTGCAACACCCTTTGTCAGCGGATCCGCTGCATTGCTGATGCAATGGGGGATTGTGAATGGAAACGATCCCTACCTCTATGGGGAAAAAGTAAAAGCCTGTCTCCGAAAAGGCGCCAGACCATTGCCGGGGTTCGAGGAGTATCCTAATGAAGAGGTGGGGTGGGGGGAGGACGTTATAATAAGGTTACATTGAAGAAAGTCAGTAAAATCAAGTGTTTCCGTTCATTTTCCAAACACAGAAACGAAGCACTTCCACCATGATTTTGAAGAAAATCTGCCCGGGTTGGATTCAAAATGATATGGAAAGAAAGACTTGCAGCAATGACGTAACATGAACAGCCGATTCTGTTACAGACAACATATTAAAACGAAAGAGAGGTCACAGGAATATAAAACTGACTTATACAAATAATTATCAGTTATCAAGGCCATAAGGCCAAATTATACCATGGGTCAGTTTTAAGCATTAAATCTGGATCAGTTTTAAGTGTAAATCAATAGCTGATAATCACTATGATTGGGAAAATACAAAAACCGATAACTACAGTTCAGAGAACTGTGTATTATCGGCTCTGCGTCTGGCGCTTTAATAACAGTTATATGGAATTGTTCAATGTTGATTAGACATTCTCTTTTGCACTTCGAACAAAAGAGTGGAAAATTTTTTAGTACAGTATCTTCTCGGATTTTGTCACGTGTTTTATTTCCGCAGACAGGACAACGTACTCGCTCGACACTTACTTTTATTTGCACTTCTACTTTTTATTTTTTTCTTGAGTATCCTATAACACTAACAAAATACGATGCGACTACTATACCCAAAGCAAAAATAGTAATCAACATAGGATTTTTAACCAAATTTTGAGTAACGTATTTCATATCTTTTGATATTTTACTTACGAAAAAGATAACGAGAAGCGTGCAAATCATTCTCACATACTGAACACTCATATAGCCAAACCACTGTGCTATTGCTAAACATATAGAACACCATAAAACAGGTAATGCTATTGCAATGGTGATAGAAAAACCAAACTGGCTAAGCGTAAAATTATGATAAACCACATAACGAATGATATAAATGATAACTGTACCCATTATACTAATCGGAACAAGAAGCAAGCTAGTCAAATACTTACTGAAAATGATTTGGTACTTACTCAGCGGCAAGGTTAATTCATATTGTTTCCATGAAGTCAATCCATCATAGGTCATGGTCATCATTAAGTGCATACCGATAAAAAGTGAAAAAAAAGCCGATGACATAATTGAGTAAACCTCATTCTCTCCGAAGAATGAAATTGCTATTACAAAAAAATACATTACAAAAATGACTTTTTTATTCATTTTCTTCATAAGCAATAAATCCTTAAAAACCAATCCTTTCATTTGACACCTCCTTTGATATAGAACAGCATAATGTCCTCAATAGAAGCATTATCAATAATTAGATTTTGGTATCTTTTTTTTGCAGCTACTTTGTCATGTATTAAGCATTCCACGCTAAGATTTGTTTCTCGACAACATACATAGTCATCTGGTGA
Source organism: Blautia sp. DFI.6.71 (assembly GCF_020593585.1). Lineage (NCBI taxonomy): Bacteria > Bacillati > Bacillota > Clostridia > Lachnospirales > Lachnospiraceae > Blautia > Blautia sp. DFI.6.71. Next base: position 1,435 of record NZ_JAJDMJ010000084.1, on the reverse strand, counting down.
AACAGTATTAAATTCTGATTTTTTACAGCGTATAATTCCATAATTATAAATGAGGTCATCTTTCTTTTCCTCAAAAATAATTTTTCCATTATGAATCAGAATTACATAGTCAGCAACCTTTTGTATGTCAGAGGTTATATGTGTAGAGAACAAAATAGAGTGTTCTTCATCTTGAATAAATTCTAAAAAAATGTCCAAAATTTCATCTCGTACAACAGGATCTAACCCTGTTGTTGCTTCGTCTAAAATCAGAATCTGGGGTCTATGCGATAGTGCACAAATAATTGACAATTTCATCTTCATACCTTTTGAAAGTTGCCCTATTGATTTATTTAATGGAACATCAAGGCGTTTCATATATTCTTCAAACAAATTCATATCCCATGTTTTATAAGATCCCGAAAGGATTTGGGCAATATCTTTTGCATTTAAGACGGAATGGAATTTACATTCGTCAAAAACAACACCAATGTTTTCTTTATGCAAATAAGAATGATTTTGTTTACCCAATATTCTTATTTCACCCGTATCCAACTTCAACTGGTCTAAAATTAAATTGATAGTTGTACTTTTTCCAGCACCATTTTCTCCTATGAAACCCACAATACGTCCTGTAGGAACTGTAAATGAAATATGATCTAACATAAAATCATCAAATTTTTTAGTCACATTTTTTACAACAATACTGTTCTGTTCCATAATTCCACCTCTCATTCTTCAAAAAATAGTTTTAGAATATTAGCCATTTGCTCATAGCTGATACCATGGGTACGACCGATTATAGCAACCTTTTCTAAAAGTTCTTCCGCTATTCGTAGTTGTTCTTCTTGAATAAATTCTTTATTTGGTGATGCAACAAAACTACCTTTTCCCGATACGGTTTCGATAAACCCATCTCGAGTTAAATCTTCATAAGCTCGTTGAACAGTAATAACACTTATATGCAGGTCTTTTGCCAGTGCACGCATGGAAGGCAGGGCTTCTCCGGCAGATAGGGTACCATTCATGATTAAATTCTTGATCTGCATAGCAATTTGTTCATAAATAGGCTTATCACTACTATTACTTATGATAATTTCCATTCTAATTTCCTCTCACCACCTTCTGATATATGCGTACTTATACGATATGTACAGTGTATATGATAGTGTCAGAAATGTCAATAAAGTAATCCTGCAATTCATTAAAATATACCATATAAAGTTTTCAAAAAATCAGCGTAATCCAACCTGTCAACCGGCATAATAAGGTTATTTTTTTGTGCATATCAGCACGATAATGATAGGATGAGCGATGATGAATTAGAATTTCTGGCTCCATGGAACGAAATCGTCAAAACTGAAATCGAACGTTGTGCAAACGAATCAAATCGATCATATATGAATTGTCAACGAATCATGAAAGCTTATCTCAGCCTATAATGAAAATAGGATAC
>NZ_JAJDMJ010000083.1:0-9439 GCF_020593585.1 Blautia sp. DFI.6.71 | reverse complement strand
AAAAGCCTTGAAAATTTATGAGGATATATGGGCAGACGAACCCGAATTGATTGAAAAAAAATATAAAGAAATTCAGGAATTGTATCCACAAGCCGGGATTGCTCTGGCTAAAAGTATTCTACTAACCAAACACTGAATAAATATATTCATCTATTACATGTACTACAAACGATTCTAAAATGAATTACTAATCTGTTTTCTATTAAGTAACGATTGTAGCAGAAGATACGAAAAACTCCGTATCTTCTGCTCGTTCTCAGTTAAATGTTTTGTGCATCTAAAATGGCTGCTAAATACTGCTCCTTGCCTCTTGCTCCTTTGTATAGTTCATAAGAAATTTTTCCATTTTTCAAGAAAAAAATATGATTACAATAGCTAACGGAAAACGGATCATGTGTAACCATTACAATTGTCGTTTTAAATTTTTCATTTATTTCTGTAAACATCTCCATTAGTTTTTCCGAATTCCGTGCATCAAGTGCTCCAGTTGGCTCATCTGCTAAAATCAAACGACTATTATTGACCAATGCTCTTGCACATGCACACCTTTGTTGTTGCCCACCAGAAACTTGATAGGGATATTTATTTGCTATTGCTTTAATTTCCAAAATTTCCATAATCTTATCTGTCTTCTGCATAACATCCGTCCCTTTTTTCCCAGTTAAAAGCAACGGAATATAAATATTTTCCTGTATTGTCAGCATATCTAATAGATTGAAATTTTGAAATACAAACCCTAAATTCTGTTTTCTAAATTCTGCACGTTCATCTTCACTCATTTTAGTAATATCTTTTCCATCAAAATAAATGTGTCCAGCCGTAGCTGTATCTACCGTTCCAAGTATATTGAGCAAGGAAGTTTTGCCTGATCCAGACTCACCCATTATTCCTATAAACTCCCCTTCCTTGATTTCAAAACTAATTCGATCTATAGCTTTTGTAACATTTCCAGAACTTTCATAATATTTCTCTATATTATCCATTTTTATAAATGCACTCATCATAAATACACCTCTAATAATTTATTTAGAATTACATTCTATTACAATTTTTTCATCACAAATATTCAATACTCTTTTATCATGGGATACTATAATGAATATATGATCTTTTTTTTCTTTTTCCAATAAATGAACCAATCTCTTTACAGTTTCAACATCCAAACCATTTGTAGGTTCATCCATTATTTTTACTGTACAATTTTTTTGAAAATTTCTAACCAATTCCAATTTTTGCATTTCACCACCGGAACAATGAATAATATTATCTTCTTGAATTATATTGGAATCAATATCTAATGAAAACAATTCCAGTATTTTTTTTTCTTTAATAACATCATAATTCTCAATTCCAAAATGCAAATATTCTTTCGGGGAAATGTTAATTCTCTCAATCTGTTGACTCAAAAAAGCAATCTCTCTTTTTCTAACTTCTTCACAGTTTAGTGTTTTTATATTTTTATTATCATAATATATATTACCTGTGTATTTTTCAGGATATAATCCAACTATAACATCTAATAATGTTGATTTCCCAACACCATTTTCCCCAACTATCCCATAAATCTTTCCTTTTTCAAATTTTGCAGAAAGATTTTTAAATAATACCTTTTCCCCATATGAAAATGATACTTTTTCTAAATTTATACTTTCAATTGGTAGCTTATCTTCTGTCAATCCCTTGTTCTGCTCAATACAATTGTAACACTCCGATAAAACCTTATTCATACGATCAAGAGCTACTCTTACTTTGGGATAGTCTCCTGAAAAATCTATAACATCTGTCGCTGCGGATAAAATCATATTAACGTAGCTCGTTATAATAGTAAAATATCCTATGGATATTTTACCACTTATAACATTATATCCACCTATTGCAAGCACCATTAAATAACAAAATACCATTATAAGCCGATTGATGTTTGCAAAAAGATATTGAATTTTTACTTGCCCAATAGCACCCTTCAGCATTCTTCTAAATGATATGGCAAATCTATCTTCCATTTCTTTTGAGACACTATTTTCTTTAACAAACCGAGTACAACGAATTTGCTCCATTCCCTTTGCTGTATATTCATTCCCTGCCATTTTATACTCTTGCTCATTTTGATACATTCTATTTTCTAATTTCTTATATACAACAAAATATATCGGAATTGTCACAATAATAATTATTCCCAATAATATGTCCGCTTTTATAACAAACAGGGCACTAATTACAAGTAAAATTATATTATATGTAAAATCCGGAAGCCCATTTAATAAAAATCCACTAATTGTTGCTGCATCTCCAGTAATTTGATCTGTCAAGAAAGCTGCATCTTTATTCTGAAAAAATGTCAAAGAACTTTTATATATCGTTTGAAATATCTTATTACATAATTTATATAAAAATGTATTATTTAACTTTGTCATAAAATATGTCATACCAAATTCCAACATAATCGAAAATATATTCAAAAATGCAATAGCTACGACAAATACCATAATTGCAGAATGTTTATCGACTAAAGAATCAATATATATACCGCTAACATAAGGAACAATAAGTTGTAATATCATTGTACAAACAGTTATACAAATATAGGCAATAATAGTCTTTTTTAAATTTATTATTTCATTTTTTAAAAGTTTTTTAATATCCATTCTTTCTCCATTTATCAAATAGTTACAGGTCAATGCCCCTTATGAAACATTGACCTATAAGTTTTTTCTATTATTTATTTCCCAATTATATGATAGAAGCATGTATATTTTTTGCAACCCTTAGTATGGCATGATGCTTTTCTTGTTGCTTCTAATGGTTCTGATAATACTTCCATTATTATTGACCTCCGCTTTCTTTCATTGACCTTTATTTACCAAAAATATGGTAAAAACATGTGTATTTTTTACAACCTTTTGTATGACAAGCTTTTGCACTTGTTGCCATTACTGGACCATTTAATACTTCCATATACTTTCATCCCTTCCTGTCAAATTTTCTCATATTCTGTCATATTATAAAATATCAGCAGGATATATCTCCAATATGTTTTGAGAAATTTTCATTTGATTTATTTACCAAAAATATGATAAAAACATGTGTATTTTTTACAGCCTTTTGCATGACAAGCTTTTGCACTTGCTGCCATTACTGGACCATTTAATACTTCCATTAAAATTACCTCCTTGTAGTATTTTTCATAAAGTAATTAATTTCCATACCAGCAAACTTTTCCTCTATGATTTTCTCCTTTATGTATCTTTTTAGCTAACTTCTTAATAAGTTCTTCTAATCCTTCAGCACCTGTATTATATACTGGACAGGTATAATTACAAGAATCCGAACTACATTTCCGAGTCGCAGGTTGCACTAAAATTTTCATGATGCATTCCCCTTTCCTGTTTCAATACAGCATCTGCATATGCCTGCATAAACTCACCGACATTATAACGATACTGCTCACATAATTGATTATTTTCTATTCTGCTATGAGGACATCCCCCAAAACATATTGGCATAAATTTACATCTACTACATACGGCATCTTCTGTTGGATCATAAAGCATATATTCTGCCAGTACCTTTTGTGTTTGAGCTGCACTAACCTGCATTTTTTTTGTTGATTCCACCCAATCTCGAACCGTTCCAATTCGTCTATCCATAACGCCTACATCACTCCAGCATTTATATATATTGCCTTGTGCATCTATAACGTAGCCTTGTGCATAATCCGCACCACAGTAATTTCCCATTGGCTTAGGATATAAAGATGCCAACGGCATATCGTTCTTCAGCCAAAAATTCAAATTAAATTCTGAATATTTCTCAGAAGACATACATGCACAATTTGAGCATGAGCCATTTGTTGCTGTAACTAATCCAAGATAGCAAAAAACGTCTTCATATATTCCCTTTCTTTTAAGTTCATCAACAACTGCCTGTACTTCATTCTGATTTTCTTTGTCAACATTGATGCGGATAGCAATTCCGATTTTCCCGTGAATTTTATCCAAATTATCCACAATCTTTTCGTATGTACCTCCTCCATTTGCTAAAGGACGTCTTGAATTATGAATCTTAGCATCTCCGTCCAACGTTATCTGAGCATCAGTTATATCCAAGTCCAATAGCTTGTTACACACGTCCTCGGTCAACAAATATCCATTTGTAATAATACTTGCTGAATATTCGATATTAAAGCGTTTGCAAATCTTCTTAAACTTCTTTGTCAATCTTTCTATTGGAGAAATAGCTAATAATGGCTCTCCACCATACCATGTAACAACCAACTTTTCCAAATGAGACGCTTCTTGTTCCACCATTTTACATATGTTTTCTTCTGTGTCTTCCGACATATGGCCATTGCTATAGTGCCCACTTTCAAAACAATATGTACATCTGAAATTACATGCCATTGTCGGTGTAATCGTTAATGATAAAACAGATGTATCATATCTTGAATTTAACATCCGAATTTTTATATCCTTTTTTTCATCAAAATCATCTTCAATTAAAAAGCCACAATATTTAAGTTCCTCCAAAAACTTCTCATCTGATATTTCTATTCCAGTTTCAATAAACTGTACAAATTCCTTGTGATGTTTTGCTTCCATATGCGCTAAACTTCCGGTTCGCATATTATAATATAAAGCATCTCCATTTCCATTTTTATTTTCAATAACGTAATTATAATATGATGGTTTCATAATTTATCTTTCCTTTCCATAATTTATATTTCTTCTGAAAAATATATCTGTTATTATAAAATAAACAATATATACCGTAAGTATCCACAAAAGAGACAGCCAAATATAACGCCCGAATGATGTACGTAATCCTGTATCAAGTATAAACTGAGTACTTATTTTTACTGATATAAGCCATCCCGGAACAATCGAAATTACCAAAGGAATTAAGTAATCTATCGCTAATTGCTTATGAATAATAATATCAATCTCCTTTTGAGTCATTCCAATTTTCATCAGCAGTTCATAACGTTTTTTACTTTCTTTTGTTGTACTCATCAAATGTGCAGCTAAAAGTGAGATAGTAACACAGAGGAATACAAGGCTAACATAAGCAAAAGGAAATAACACTGCTGTAACTGTAGATTTTAAGGTTATTTCTACCTCTTTTTTTGCCAATACCGGGCTTGTATACAAGATACTATGATTGCTTCCATAATGAAAATTTCCACCATAATCATCTAATTTTTCAGTAATATCCTCAGTTACAGGTCTTTTTGTTGTAGCTGCCATTACAGAATAATATGGAGTCATATTATCAACAATTTCATCTGGAAGAACTAAAATGTAATCTGCTCCATTATGTCCATTTTGTTCAAAATCAACAGTACATATCTTTTTACAATGTAATTTATGGTTTTCACATGTAATTACTCTATTGCGAATAGCATCCGACAATTCAGGTTCCAGCCTCCGCTTGATTTGAAGCACATATTCATCTTTATTCAATGTAATCTCTTTTTCGCCGATCATTTTCAATAAATAATTATAATCGCTTAGTTTTATATAAGTATCATATTTATAATAAACATCAAAATCTTCTTCCATTTTCAATTTATTTTCATCAAATTCCCCTTCCTTATTTGTAAGTTCATTGCCGAAAAATTTTAAGTTGGTATATAACCACTCATTCATATAACTACTTTGATTTTCATAAATAACATATTCATGATACATCTGCATTCCAACAGAATCACTTAATATATCTTTTTCCTTCTGGAAATCCAAATTCGGATTCTCATGATATATCATAAAATCATAAGGGTATTCTGCATCAATTTGCTTATTTTCATAATCTGTATACATCATGGCAATTGAACTACCAATTATTGAAATCATCAAAAGGAAGGCTACAAAAAAAATCACTCTTTTTATAGATTTTATTTCTGCCTCTACCGATTTCCAGATAAACAAACGATTTCCAGACAAAATCCACTTTCTTGTTACATGTGCTTTTATTTCTTCTTTTCTCTCGGTGATTTTTTCTAATTCACAAAGCTGGCAGATAGTTGAATTTAAAAATTTTTTCCGTATTTTGACCAATGCAATTCCGTAACAAAAGAAATATATTAGAGCAGTCAATATAACTGCTTGAAAATAAAAATTCATTTCAATTACATAATCCAGTCGAAACATTCGATAAAAAATAACCATTAAAAATTGTTTCAGTAATTCTCCCGCTGCTACTCCCAAAACAAATGCTATAAGAGCCATTAATATTGTTTCTTTTGTGTAATTTTTAAATATTTCTTTTTGTTTAAGTCCAAACAGCATATAAAGAGACATTTCTTTGCTACGATATTTAAACGACTGACGCATCATATAAAAAATCAGCCAAATCATTACAGCAACAATAAAAATTGTTACAAATCCGATTAAAACATCCATAACAAAACTTTGTTCACATATTTGCTGAACGTCCTTTGAAAAAAGCATTGAATCAAACGCAAACATCAAAGCCTCTATTAATATCATAGTAAAAAAATATACTGGTTCTCTTGCTATGTTTTCCTTAACATTACGGTATGTTAATCCAGTTAAACTTAACATATTCACCCTTCTTCTTTTATCCTATCTTTGTTGACAGCATCATTATATCAGTAACATAATGAAAGTCCTATTGATTTTTCTTACCTCAATCTTACATTTTTGTCACTTTATCTGACTATATTGAAAGTAAATTTAATAGCTGTAAATTCTCCATAAATAGACTCTGCTTTAATATCTATATCCAACTTTTTACATAGTTTATAGACTAGATACAATCCCATACCCGTAGACTTTTCATTTTCTCTTCCATTACTTCCAGTAAACCCCTTATCAAAAATTCTTGGCAACTCTTCTTTTTTTATCCCTTTACCATTATCTAATATTTTTAAAAGTATTTTGCCATTCTCTCTTTTTACACTCATAATTATTTTGGCATCTTTTTCTTTTTTATATTTAATTGCGTTCAGCAATACTTGTGTAATCATGAAAACAAGCCATTTTTCATCGCCATAAACATATATATCCTTATCGCATTTTAACTCTACTGCTACGGAACTGTTCATCACAACAGTACGATTTTTATTAACTGCCCTCGAAAGAACCTTCCAAATATTTAATTTCTGTATCAGATAATCCTTATATATCTGTTCAGATCTAGCATAATATAAAGCACGATCTATATCATTTTCAATCCTACTAAGTTCTATATTCAAATCTCTTTTTAATTCTAAATTATTTTGAATTCTATTTTCTAACATTAAGTGTATAGAAGTGATTGGTGTTTTCACCTCATGAATCCATTGTTCTATATAATCCTCATATTCTTTCTGTTCATCTTCCATTTTATGTATTTCTTCAATCGCACTACTTCCGATTTTTCTTAATAATTCTTGATATATCCGATCCTCTATTTGATAAGAAACGGGTAAAAGTTCTGCAATTAACCAAGGTTCATTCAGATCTTTTACCCGCTTTTCAATTATGTCAAAGTATCTTTTTTTTCTATACCAATCCATCAAATATTTCATCATTGTCATACCTGTAACAACTATTCCTATCAAAAATATCACACTGAAAGTATTTCCAATAATATATAAAAACTCCAGCATAATAAAAAGTACAAAAAATGTACCCAGTATTTCAGTAATCTTGTTTAGAAAATAATCTTTAAATCTCATCATTTTCATCCATCCTTATTTTAATTTTTTTATCTTTAAATTTCCCAAAATTTGTCATTTCAATTTTGTTTTTTCCTGTAAAATATACCCCATTCCTCTCTTTGTTTGTATTACATTATATACCCCAATACTTTCTAGTTTATTTCTAATTCTTTTAATATTCACACTTAATGTATTATCATCAACAAAACTCTCATTATCCCACAAATCATTCATCAAATCCTCCCTTGATACAACTTCGCCTTTATGCTCAAAGAAATAACGTAGAATATGCAATTCATTTTTTGATAACTCCACTACATTCTGGTAATGTTTCAACTTCGCAGCGACTACATCCAACTCTAAATCCTCAAACGAAAGTATATTCTCACTTCTTTTTGTAGTCCTTCTCAGTACTGCTGAAATATGGGCCAATAGCACTGCCGGTCGATATGGTTTCTCAATAAAATCATCTCCTCCACTCAACATACATTCTAATTCAGCTGCCGATGAATTTTGTGAAGTGACAAAAATAATAGGAACCTCTGATAACATACGTATTTGTGCACACAACATAATCCCATCTACAGACGGTAACGAAATATCTAATAGAATCAAATCTGGTTTAACATCTTCTATTTCTTCTGGAATAGACGTAAACTTTTGGGCAATTGTTGTCCTATATCCTTGATTTTCAAGCAATACCTTCAATTCTCTTTGAACCGTCAAATCATCATCTACTACATAAATATGGTACATTTTTCTCTCCTGCCTAATTAAGCATTATTATTTCTTGGTACATGCAACATCTGTTTTTTCATAATAAAGCATTTTTCCATATTATAGCATTTCATTTTAATACACTCAATAAAAATAGTTACATAACTAAATTGAAAAATATTTTCATTATCTGCTTTTTTCTCAATTCCAGCTCAATTTCCCTTCAATGTCTTTCCCTTCCAATTTTCGTATGCTTATCTCACAGCAAAGCAGTATCACATCGGTACAGCCTGCTGAATCAATCAATACGAAAATGGAGGTATTTTTTATGCGAGAACTCAGAAACACAAAAATCATTGCTGTAGATCATGGCTACGGCAACATGAAAACAGCAAACACCGTCACACCAACCGGAATCAAAGCCTACGAAACAGAACCAATCTTCACCGGAAATATTCTGGAATATAACGGCATCTACTACCGGATTGGCGAAGGGCACAAAGAATTTATCCCTGATAAGGCTATGGACGAAGAATATTATCTTCTGACATTGATGGCAGTTGCAAGGGAACTGAATGTCTTTTCTATCCGTGAAGCAGACGTTCATCTGGCCGCCGGGCTTCCTCTGACATGGATCAGAAACCAGAGGGAAGATTTCCGTTCCTATCTGCTCCAGAATCCTGAAGTCCATTACCGATTTAACAGCAAAGAGTATCATATCCGCTTTGTGGGATGCAGCCTTTACCCGCAGGGATATCCGGCTATTGTAAACCGGCTTGGAGATTTCAAGGGAACCAATCTTCTTGCAGATATCGGAAACGGAACCATGAATATTCTATATATCAACAATAAGAAAGCTCAGGAAAGCCAGTGCTGGACAGAAAAGTTCGGCGTAAACCAATGTATGATTGCCGCTAAAAACGCTGTTCTGGACAAATTCGGAGTAAAGATTGAGGAATCCACCGTAGAGCAGATTCTACGTTTTGGAACCGCTGACATTTCAGCGCCTTATCTGGATTGTATTACTGCTGTTGCCAGACAGTATGTCACAGATATTTTTGC
>NZ_JAJDMJ010000082.1:0-10165 GCF_020593585.1 Blautia sp. DFI.6.71 | reverse complement strand
GCACGTACGGTTTTGCGTAGGGGTATGGGGAGTAATCCCCATATCTACTAGAGAGTAATTTCCTATAACATAAAAAAAGTCCGCCCCACGCAGGGACGGACATATGATATTCCGTAACCACCCTGTTTCACCTTTGAAACAAGTACGATTCTGCAACGTACCGATATACGCGGCTCCTGTAACGGGGGGCGGCCGGGGAAGCTTACTGTGAATACGGCAATATCTGTGATGGCTGTATTCAAGGGTTCGGCTTTCCTTCTCGGGGATGATATTCGAAACAGGTCTGTCACTGCATTTCACCGGACTGCAGTTCTCTGAGGACAGGGGGACTGTTTTTACTGGTTCCCTTCGTTGAATTTATGCGTTATAGGTTTAGCTGTTTAAAAAGCTAAAGCAATTTTAACGCTGTTTGTTTTGAAAGTCAAGAGGTTTTTGTAAGTATTTGGGGGAAGTTTGTTGGTGTGGGGCGTACACAGCGCAAGAGGGGACGCGCGAAGCAGCATCTCTCTGCAGGTTCAGTTCCGGGGGCTAAGTAACTCTAAGGTGGGGGAAAATCCGCTAAAAGCATGAAGAAAAATGCAAAACTCGCTCCGTTGCAGACTCCGCTCAGACAGGTTGCTATTTTTCTTTATAACGCGGATTTCCCCCACCTAAGAGTTACTAAGCCCCCTCCAAATTCACCTGCAGAGAGATGCTGCTTCGCGCTGGCTATTGGCTGTGTAAGAGAAAATGGATGAGGTGGTGGGAGCGGAGGGGTCAAGTGAAAAGAATCAGTTGTTACTCTTGACAATCGAATGATTTTCTGCGTATATTGTAAAAAATAAAATATTAAATATTGGATAAGTAAAATTATGAAAATAAATGAGTAAAAGCTACAAAGATGAGCAGAAAGAGGTAAAGATCATGGATTTAAAGAATTATTCAACAGGGGTACAGCATATCGGGATTCCGACAAATGACATTGATAAAACTGTGGAGTTTTATCATAAACTTGGTTTTGAGACTGCATTTGAGACTGTAAATGAGGAAGCGAATGAGAAGGTTGTGTTTCTGAAACTGGGAACTCTGGTAGTGGAGACTTATGAGAATCATGCGGCGAAGATGGAGCATGGGGCGATTGATCATGTTGCGCTTGATGTGAGAGACATTGAGGAGATTTTCCAGTATATTAATGAAGCTGGTTTAAACTCCACACAGGATACCATTCATTTCCTGCCATTCTGGGAAAATGGTGTAAAATTCTTTACCATTGAGGGTCCGAATAAGGAGAAAGTGGAATTCAGTCAGTATCTGTAAAACAGAAAAAGTTACGGAATATACCTACATAATAAAATTCCGAACATAATAAAATGAAGCAGTAAAGCCGATACATTGACTGGAAACAGTGTGTCGGCTTTTTCACTGTTCGAAATAGACTGTAGCAGTAAAAACCGGGAAAAATAAAGGGATATTAAAGGGAAGAGAAAGATGAAATATTTAAAGAAGTGGTATATTAATCTGTCAATACAGAGAAAAATTCTGTATTGTACATTAGGGGTAGCATTGGTTGTTTTGCTGGCTGCCAGTGTTTCGCAGTATATGTCTGCATCTTCAATTGTGACAGAACAGACAAGGAAGCAGTCTGCGGGAGTGGTGAACGAGTTGTCGGTGAATTTGGATCATTATTTTGATATGGTGAGGAATTCATTTGAGTATATTGCAAATAACAATACGGTTCAGGAGGAATTGGAGTCTGATGAACCATATAAATCGGATGGCACAGAGCTGTATTCCTATTATTCAAGATCAGGGCAGATCAGAAGGCTGCTTTTGCAGGGATATACAAGTATTTATATGAATGATATCCAGCTGTATGGTTATAACGGAGCAAATCATCTGCTGGCAAATAATCATGAGATTAATGAAAATACCGCTCAGACATCCTGTGAACTGGCGGAGCAGGCAAAAGGACGCTGTATTTATTATAATGCTTCTGAGGAAGGCCTGATGTATATGGCAAAGCAGATCAAAGATTCTCTGACTATGAAGCCAGTGGGAATATTGAGAGCATCTATTAAGCTGAGCTATCTGAAAAAAATGACGATCACAGCCAGAGATTCTTTGTCTGCACATATTTTTCTTCTGGACAGTGACAAAAATGTTCTGATAGAGAGTGCAGAGAATGATGCGACAATCAGTGACAGAAGCTGGATAGAAAAAATATCAGGTAACACAGGAGATTTTCTGTTTACTGCAGATGGACAGGGTTATGACTGTGTATATCAGAGAAGTTCTGACACAGGACTTACAGTTGTAGGAATGATTCCTATGAGTTTCTTACAGAAAACAGCTAGAGGATTACAGAAAACGACAATCATGCTTATTCTGGCAAGTTTGATGTTGTGTATTTTTCTTGCTGATATTCTGGCAAAGGGAATCGCCGGTCCGATTGAGCGTACAAGTAAAGCAATGCAGCAGTTTGCGGAGGGGGATTTTTCTGTCCGTCTTCCGGAAGGAAGAAGGGATGAGATTGGAGCCATGAATTCTGTTTTCAACCAGACGATAGAGAAAATAGAGCAGCTGATAAAACAGGTTGTGGAGATGGAAACAGTTAACAAAGATATTGAATTCCAGGCTTTACAGGCACAGATCAATCCGCATTTTCTTTATAATGTACTGGATACAATCAACTGGATGGCGCGAAAAAAAGGTGAGGATAATATTTGTCGTATGGTTACTTCTATCAGCAGTCTGATGCGTGCAAGTATCAGCAATAAAAGAAGTATGGTTTATATTCGTGAGGAAATAAAATATGTACAGGATTATCTTTACATACAGGAAACCAGATATGGAGATAAATTTACATCTTATATTGAAGTGGATGAGAGATTAAATGAATTAGAGATTCCGAAGATGACTATTCAGACACTGGTGGAAAATGCGGTGGTTCATGGTGTGGAAAATGCGACATGGGACTGTTTCCTTTATGTTTCAGGAGAAATTACAGATGGAATGGCAGTATTTACAGTAAAGGATGATGGCGTTGGAATGTCACAGGAGCAGTTGGAGAAATTGATGGGGACAGAGGAAGAGCCAGATCATGAAGCAGAGCGGACACATACCCATCTGGGAGTATATGCGGTGAGAAAGAGACTGGATTATGTATATCAGAACAAAGCAAGGATGAGCATTACATCAGAACCGGGGAAGGGAACACAGGTAATACTGGAAATTCCGATGAACGGTAATGTCGGAGTTACTTACAGGAAATACGATGAAACTGTAAATGAAAATAACAAAAAAAGGGGAGACGAGAGATAATGGAATTGCAGGTAATGATATTAGATGATGAATATATTATTCTGGATGGTTTATGTTCGTTTCCATGGAGCGATTATGGATACCGTATATCCGCAACTGCAAGGAACGGATTGGAAGGGCTGGAGAAACTGGAGCAGGCGAAACCGGATCTGATCCTTACAGATGTGAAGATGCCGGGAATGGATGGACTGGATTTTGCAGAAAAAGCACATGAGATTTATCCCAATGCGGTTATAGTGATACTGACAGGATATGACAGTTTTGCCTACGCTCAGAAAGCAATCAGCATTGGTGTGGAAGAATATCTTCTCAAACCGGTGGACTATGATGAGTTAAAGGCAATGGCTGCCCGGATTGCAGGGGAAATTCATGCAAGGAAGGAAAAACAGCAGGAAATCCGGGATCTGAAGAAATATTTCAACAGGTCAGTTCCGCAGCTGAGATCCAAATTTGCGGGAAATCTTCTGTATGGAAGAATCCAGGGAAAAGGAGTTGTAAAAGAGCAGGCAGAATCTCTGAATCTGACAATAGAGAAATATATTGTGTGTGTAGGGCGAAAAGTTGTTGGAGAAAATAAAATCCATACAGGAGATAAATGGATAGAGGAATTTGCATGCATCAATATTTTTGAGGAAATTTTTAATGATTTTGGAATTCATGTTTTGAGCGATTATAATACAGCAACTGCAGAATATAATTTTATTCTTTTGTTTGAAAAGGAAGAAGAAAACGCAGTATGTATGGAAAAAGCATTGCAGGCATGCAGTAAGATACAGGTAGAAGTAGAACGGTATCTGAAAGCACATATGAATTTTGGATTGAGCGATGTAGAAGTGGACGAATATCAGGCAAATGCACAGTACCGTAAGGCACAGACAGCATGCAGGCAATGTGTTTATCTGGGTACGAATATCATACTCAGATACGAAGATCTGCAATATAAAAAACAGACAGACTTTGTGATTACTTCCGGTGAAAAAACACATTTTATGATGACTTTGTTTCAGGACAGTTTTGAGAAAGCGGAGGATGAACTTCATCAGATATTTCGAAACGCACCGGAAGATGTATCTCCGGTGAAATTTGCAGCAATGGATTTACTTTTGGGATGTATGAAATTTCCATATATCTGTGCAGTTGACAGTGAAATTCATAATAAAAACTGGAATCTTTCTGTGCTTCAGGATGGAATAAAAAGAATCTGTCAGTGCGAGAACACAGAAGAGGTGTTGAATTGTCTGCTGAATCTGTTTGGAACGCTGATTAAACAGAATACAGAAGGAACTGATGAACGGAACCGGAAATTGGTTCAGAGTGTTCTTTCTTACATTGAGAAGAATTATTCAGGAGATTTATCTATGGATGATCTGACTGAGAAATTCCATGTAAGCAGAACCTATATCAGCCGCCTTCTTAAGAAATATGCCGGAAAGAGTTTTCTGGAATATCTGACAGATGTCCGGTTCCAACAGGTGGAGAAACTGATTGCAGATAATAAATATAAACAATATGAAATCGCAGAAATGGTAGGATACAAAGACTTTGGATACTACATAAAAGTATTCAAAAAGCGTTACGGTATTACGCCCAATGAATTCAGGAAACATATATAAACAACGAGGTTAACTGTATCAGGTAAGTCATTTAACCGAATCAGGCAAGCAGCGAGGCGGATGATTTTATCTGCCTGACGATAGAACAGGAGATTTGTGCACAGTATAAAATTTGTGCACAAATCTCCTATTTTTACTTTTATTTCCAATTGTTTATAAAAGGCAAAAAGACTAAAATAAAATCATCAAGAACGAGGAAACACAAATTAAAAGGAGGAAACAAGTAAATGAGGAAAATGAAAAAAGTGTTATCACTTGCCATGACGGCAGCTATGACAGCCAGTCTTCTGACAGGCATGGGAGCAGTTACAGCTTCTGCGAAGAAATCGGACGATGGAAAAAGAACGAAGATTACTGCTTTATTAAAAGGTACAGAGTCTACAGAACAGTATAAGACATTTGATTATCTTCTTAAAAATTTCTGTGATGAAAAAGGTCTGGATTATGAAATTGAACTTGTAAACGATATGCAGGATTATTTTACAAAACTCCAGATGTATATTAACAGTGATACACTTCCGGATATTTTTGGATGCCCGAACGGAACACTTTCTAAAGCATGCAAAGATATTGATGCACTGGTTAATGTGGGAGATGAACTTGAAAGAAACGGATATGATGAGAAATTAAATGGTGCGATCAGAGATTTCCTTACAGATGCAGACGACGGAAATATGTATCTCTTCCCACAGGGATTGTACTGTGAGTATTTTATGTACAGAAAAGATATCTTTGAAAAAGCAGGAATCAAAGATGCTCCGACAACATGGGAAGAATTTGAAGAAGATTGCCAGAAAATTGCAGATCAGGGCGAGATTCCGGTTATTGTGGGAGGTTCTGATGCATGGCAGCTGATGAGATATCTTTCTTTCTCACCATGGAGAGTAACTGGTCCTGAATTTATTGAGGGTTATCAGGCTGGAACAGATTCTTTCAGTGACAATGAGTCTGCAAAATATGCAGTAAATCTTCTTTCTGATCTTGGAACAAAAGGTTATTTTGAACCAGGATTTGCAAGTGTAGATTTTACCTCTGCATGTAACTTATTCTTTGGTGGTTCCGGTGCAATCTTCTATACAGGCTCCGGACAGATCAGCCTTGCAGAAGAAATGTATGACAATGGTGAACTTGGATTCTTCCCTGTGCCGGATACAGAAGGAATGGACAATATGTCTACTAACGTACCAGTTCATGCAGGTTTTGCGGAAGGATTTAATAAGGCAACATATGATGATACAATGCAGGAATTCTTCGATTATATGTGCGAAAACTTTACAGATGCATGCTACAATCAGGCACAGGTTTTCTCACCGTTTAATGAAGAACTTCCGGAAGGACTGCCACAGCTTTACTATGATACACAGCCAATGTTTGAAGATGCAGAAACAGCATGGACTTCCTGGGATGATAAACTGGATTCAGATGTAATGACTAAAATTGTTGATGAACAGCAGCAGCTTGCTCAGGGAATCATAAAACCGGATGAATTTATTAAGACCTGTGATTCTCTGGTAAAGAAATAAAAAAATTTAAGCAGTAGTCTGGAGACTGGCAAAATTTTTGTCAGTCTCTTTGAAAGAAAAGACATAAAACAATTTGATTTTCGGAAAGGAGGGAGCCTCGTGCAGAAAGCATTTGGAAAAAAATCAGTAATTTTCTTATTTATTTTTCCGGCATTTCTTATCTATACGGCATTTGTAATCGTGTCCATTGTATGGGCCGGATATTACAGCTTCTTTGACTGGAGCGGTGTTGGTGAAAAGGTATTTGTAGGCTTCAAAAATTACATTGAACTTCTTACACAGGATGATGTTTTCAGATCTACTGTATGGCATACACTGATTTATACAGTGATCAATGTTGCAATTCAGGTATTTGGAGGTTTATTATTTGCGATTCTCCTCAGTCGTATTAAAAAAGGAAGAGTTGCTTTACAGACTCTGTATTATATTCCGGTAGTTATCTCTTCTGTAGCGATTTGCCAGATTTTTACAAAGTTATTATCAGTAACTCCAACCGGTATTGTGAATCAGGTATTATCATTCATCGATCCATCTCTGAAACTGATGGAGTGGATTTCCAATCCTCAGATTTCACTGTATGTAACAGCTTTTGTAGAAGCATATAAATACCTGGGACTGTATATGGTTATCTTTTATGCAGCACTGATCGGTGTTCCGGATGAACTGGGAGAAGCAGCACTGATCGATGGAGCATCAACATGGCAGGAATATCTTTATGTAAGAATTCCTTATATTAAACCGGTTATCATTGCAAACTGTCTGCTGGTACTGAATGGTTCCCTGAGATCTTTCGAGTTCTCTTATCTGTTAACACATGGAGGACCGGGAAATGCTTCTGAACTTATGACAACTTATATGTATAAACAGGCGTTCAGCAGTATGAAATATGGTTACGGAAGTTCTGTAGCGATCATGATCGTAATCATCTGTATGGTAGTTGGAATGTTATTCCGTAAATTCACAGGAGGAGGGGATGACGAATGAAAAAGAAAAAACCAACCATTCCGAGCATCATTAAATGGGTTATAGCATTAATCCTTGTTGTGATGCAGGTTTATCCTTTCTTCTATGTATTTACTTCAAGCTTTAAGTCACTGGATGATTTCAGACAGTTACCGGCATATGCACTCCCGTCAAAATGGGTGCTGACAAACTTTATTAATGTTTTTACAAAAAGCCATATGCTGACTTATTTTAAAAACAGTATCATTGTTTTGATCGGTGTACTGATTCCTCTGCTTTTATTTGCACTGATGGCTGGATTTGCATTAAGCAAAATCAAATTCAAAGGCAGAAAATTTGTCCTTAATTATTTCCTTCTTGGATTGATGCTTCCTATGCAGGTTGCACTGATTCCATTGTTTACTATTTTTAATAAGATGGGACTGATCAATACATACCCGGCAATTATTTTGCCACAGATTGCTTTTTCACTGTCTTATTCCATTCAGCTGTTTTATTCATTTAGCAAATTCTTCCCTGAAGAAATGCTGGAAGCAGCGATCATTGATGGATGTTCACCGATAGGATGTTTCTTTAAGATGGTGGTTCCGATGTCACTGAACTCTATTATCACAGTAGCAACCATGCAGGCAGTATTCTGCTGGAATGAGTATATTAATGCTTATACATTTACCAGATCTACAGATATGAAAACCATTACACTTGGTTTAAATGACTTCGTAGGAAGCATGGGACTGACAGACTGGGGTGGTACATTTGCAGCCATCACTGTAACAGTACTTCCGGTATTTATTTTCTACTTCTTCAGCAGCAAGAAGATGCTGGCAGGTATGACAGCAGGTGCAGTAAAAGGTTGATAATATGCAAGAATTACCTGATAACAGTAGTTTGATTTATGAGTAAATAACAGGCTTGCCGGAAAAGTACAAGCAGGCCTGTAAAGTGAAATAAAGTATAAAAAAGGAGATTAAGACTATGCAGAAATTATACTATCAGTTCCCGGGAACATGGTTTGGCGATTGCATGCCATTTGGACATGGAGATAAATTCTATTTATATCATCAGAGAGATACCAGAAAACCGGGACCATTTGGAGAACCATTTGGCTGGGATCTGGCAACAACTTCTGATTTTGTACATTACGAAGATAAAGGTGTGGCAATTCCGAGAGGAACAGATGAAGAGCAGGATCAGTTTATCTTTGCAGGAAGTGTTTTCGAGGCAGAAGGACAGTATCATATTTTCTATACAGGTTATAACCGTGATTATCCGGCACTTGGAAAACCATCTCAGGTTCTGATGCATGCATACAGCGATGATCTTGTAACATGGCACAAAACTCAGGATGCACTTACCTTCACTCCACAGGAAGGCTATGACCCGGATGACTGGAGAGATCCATGGGTGATCCGCGATGAGGAAAATGATCAGTATCTGCTGATCCTTGGTGCAAGATTACAGGGACCAAAGACAAGACAGACAGGAAGAACTGTTAAATTCACATCTAAAGACCTGAAAAACTGGAAGTTTGAAGGAGATTTCTGGGCACCGGATCTCTATACTATGCATGAGATGCCAGACTTATTTAAGATTGGTGACTGGTGGTATCATATTGTGACAGAATACAGTGACAGAAGTAAAATGGTATACCGTATGAGCAAGAGTCTGGAAGGTCCATGGATCGCACCGAAAGATGATGCATTTGACGGCAGATCTTATTATGCAGGACGTACTTTTGAACTGAACGGACAGAGAATCCTCTTTGGCTGGGTTGCTACCAAGGATCAGGATGATGATGACAATAACTTCATCTGGGCAGGAACATTTATGGCACATGAGGTTTACCAGAGAGAAGATGGAACCCTTGGTGTAAGAATTCCGGAAACTGTATGGAATGCATTTGATAAAGAAGAAAAGACAGAAGATTTTGTAATTGATACTCCAACTAAGAGTACAGAAAAAGTAGTTGCAAAAGATACAGGAGATATCTTCAAATTCGAAGCAGATGTGGAATTCACAGAAGGAACCAGAACTTTCGGTGTGAGATTCTATGAAGATGAGGATAAAGCTGAATCTTACCAGTTCGTATTTAATGTAACAGAAGACAGATATGTATTTGAGAAAAAACCAAACTGGCCATGGCCTGCAAACCAGAATATCGGACTGGAGAGACCGCTGGAACTGGTACCTGGTAAGAAATACAATATCAAAATGATCGTAGATGATACAATTGCTACAATCTATGTAGACGGTGTTGCATTAAATGCGAGAGCATATAAACGTCCGGGAGAAAGTCTGTCACTCTTTGCTTCTGAAGGAAGCCTGAAAGTAACTAACTGTAAGGTTACAACCGGATTAAAGAAATAGAGACAGACAGCAATTTAATCGATAAACCGCGGAGCAGTTATTCGGTGTAGAGTAACGTGACGAAGAGATTGCTGTAAATAAAAAAGTTGCTGTGCGTTTCAGTTATAGAAATGCACAGCAGCTTTTTTGCGTTAAGTCGATTGGAAACAACAGATTTAGGGGTTGCTTAATTTTCTAATTTAATCTTCTCCTTAAGAACCACACATCCTGCCATGTCTCCGATAACATTGACGCAGGTTGCGCCCATGTCGCAGAGTGTATTGATGCTGATGTAAACGCCCATAACTCCTGCAGGCAGACCTGCCATGGTTGCCAGGGCTGCGAAGGATGCGATGGCACCGCCAGGGATTCCCGGGGTTCCTACTGACAGGAGTACGTTTGCCAGAAGGATTATGATCA
>NZ_JAJDMJ010000081.1:0-10639 GCF_020593585.1 Blautia sp. DFI.6.71 | reverse complement strand
TTTTTCTTAAGACCCGAAACCGAGCCGAAGAGAATTGTTTGGGGCTGCGTCCCCCCTTAGCAGATTTTCCGAGGCTTAGCTTTTCTTAAGACCCGAAACCGAGCCAAAGAGAATTGTTTGAGCTTGCGTCCCTTTCATCTGGAATAAAACCCACTCTCAACCTCCACCGGAATCACCCTCTCCTCAATCCCCTCAATCTCAATAAACCTCTGTCTCCCCAACATCTCCACCATCTGCGCAAGCAGCTCCCTGCTCCCCTGCGCCTCCATCTCCACGCGGTCATCCCAGTTATTTCTCACCCAACCGGTAACCCCCAGAGAACTGGCAATATAACAGGCCCGATAGCGAAATCCAACTCCCTGCACTCTCCCCGAAAACCAATAATGCTTCCTTATCAGATTCTCTCTCATCTCCGAACCCTTCCCATCCTGAACATCATGCTTTTTCCAGACTCCCCGGCCTTTCTCATACTCCTCAGCAATCTCCTCACCTGTCTCAGAATCCTGCAGAAACGTTCTGTACTTCTTTCTCTTAAAACCAAATATACTCAACAGCAACCCTCTCTCACAGCTACTGTGCCGGCAACTTGATTTCCCGAACATTCTCACATCTTTCCTGCCATCCTGTTTCAGGAATCACTCTGCCGCCACACTACAATCACACCCTGATCACAAATCCGTCTTTTCTCGCTTTCGCTTTCGGATATTCCCCGGAGCGATAACCAAGCACACAATGACCAATTCCAACATAAGACTCCGGCACACCCCACTCTGCCTTCAATGCCTTTCCTTCTTCAGAAGCAAACACCTCTCTTGCACGATGAATCCAGCAGGAATCAACCCCAAGGGCATGAGCAGCATTCATCAGATTTCCCATAACCAGACTTCCATTTTCCACACATGTAGGCATATTACTGTCTGCAAAGACCACAACAACTGTCGGTGCCCCATAGAACGGATCACTCTCAGTCCCCATCACATCCGCATTCATTTTAGAAAGCTTCGCAACAAGTTCCGGATTCTGTGTTACTACCATAAGTGTACCCTGTTGTCCCATTCCGCTTGGTGCGTATTCCCCTGCTTCAAGAATTTCATTCAACACTTCTTCCGGCACCAGATCTTCTTTATAACCACGTACACTTCTTCGCTCCAAAAGATTTTTTATTGTTTCATTCATGTCTCATATCCTCCTGTATTTATTTTCATCACTGTCAAAGCAACATTACTGTCCACCACGTTCTCAGCAACACAGTCAGGCAACAATATCTTCCTATATTATAGCACTACATCTACCAAAACTCACCTGTATTTCCCATAATTTTCAGGCAATTTTCCTTGCCCCTGCATCACAACTGGTCTATAATAAAGAACAGACTAACATGAGGTATAAACTATATGAACAAAAAAGAAATTTCTGAAATCAAGAAACAGTTCACTCCCGAGAACTGTTCTCTCACCCGCATCTGCGGATGTTACGTTGACGGAGAAAAGAATAAAAAAACCGAACTGAAAGAAGCATTTCTCTCTTTATCAGAAGAAGAAATGTTCAAATACTTTGAAATTTTCCGCAAATCCCTTTCCGGAACAATAGGAAAAAATCTGATGAACATGGAATTTCCTCTCGAGCAGGAAACTGAGGGTGGAACTCAACATTTTCTTATGAAACTGAGAGAAAGCAAACTGACCGATGATGCACTGGTAGAAAGTTTCTACGATAAGATCATTGAAAACTATGATTATCCCGAAAACTACTACATCATCCTGATCCATGGAGTATATGATATCCCCGGAAAGTCTTCCGACGGTGCAGAAATGTTTGATGCATCTGATGAGATTTATGAGCACATCATGTGCTGTATCTGTCCTGTAAAACTCTCTAAGGCAGGTCTTTGCTACAATGCCGAAACCAACAGCATCCAGGACCGTATCCGCGACTGGATCGTGGAACTTCCGGATGTTGCTTTCCTTTTCCCGCAGTTTAACGACCGCAGCACTGACATCCATGGTGTCCTTTATTATAGTAAAAATGCAAACGAGCTTCGGGATATTTTTATCGATGAACTGCTTGGATGTACAGCACCTCTTTCTGCAGGAGGACAGCGTGATTCCTTTAACGCACTGGTTGAAGATACTCTGGGCGACGACTGCAGATATGACACTGTATTAAGCATTCACGAGAAATTAAACGACCTGATCGAATCACAGAAGGATGAGCCGGAACCTGTAGTTCTGACCAAATCTGAGGTAAAACGCCTCTTTGAAGAATGCGGCGTAGAAGATGAAAAACTACAGTCATTTGATGAACAATACGAGATCACAGCCGGGGAAAAATCCTCTCTGGTTGCTTCCAACATCACCAATACAAAAAGATTCGAGATCAAAACCCCGGATGTTGTAGTCCACGTAGATCCTGAACGTGCTGATCTTGTGGAAACACGCGTAATTGACGGACGCAAGTGCCTTGTGATCCCAATGGAAGGCGAAATTGAACTGAACGGAATCCGCGTACATACAGGAAATGAAAATCCTTCTGATGACGAATTTTATGACAATACAGATACTGAGACAGAGGAGACATCTGATGGAGAATAATCGTAAACTCTTATTTTTTGACATTGACAAAACCCTGTTAACCCCTTACCCATGGACAGTTCCGGACAGTGCGAAACAGGCTTTAAAAGAAGCCCGCTATAATGGTCATCTCCTTTTCATCAATTCCGGACGTACCTATACAATGATTCCGGAAATCATTAAAGAAATGGGATTCGACGGCTATGTATGCGGATGCGGCAGCCAGATTTATATGAATGAAGAGCTTTTGTTTTCCAGTTCTATTCCAAATCCGCTTTGCCGTAAAACAACAGAATTACTGCGGGAATGCAGAATTCCTGCGTTTTTTGAACGCCCGGATAAGATTTTATATGACAGCAGTTCATGTGCTGTTCCTGAAACTGTTCAGAAGCTGAAAGCAGAAGTTATAGTAGAAGATCTGGCTCTCTACCCGCCCGAAACATACAACCATTTTACATTTGACAAGTTTCTGGCTTTTCCGTCTGCTGATTCTGATATGGAAACTTTCCGCAAATTTGCAGATGAACATTTTCTGTGTTTCATACATGAAGACAAGGCCTGGGAACTGACTCAGAAAAATCTCAGCAAAGCAACCGGAATCCGGTTTCTGGCAGACCGCCTTGGGGTTCCGGTCAAAGACACCTATGCATTCGGCGACAGCACGAACGATCTTCTTATGCTGCAGTTCGCCGGAAACAGCATCGCAATGGGCGACTCGGATCCCCTGATCCTGCCTCACTGCACTTACCAGACAACCAATATCGAAGATAACGGAATTGCCAATGCTTTGAAGCATTTCCATCTCATTTAGCAGAACATACAAAATAACGTATTATCATATCTCTATTTATCTGTGTTATTTTTGCATATTTAGGAGAATGATTTCGGATTTATTTAAACTTAAAAACAGCTATGTGAAAACACTCAGGTTTTCATCATAGCTGTTTTAATTTACAATACTCAATTCCTATCAGCAGGCTACTGACAGTTCGGATTTTCTTATTTAGCTGCTTCTGTCGGTGTTGCTTCCGGTGTTTCAGTAGTTTCTGCTGCTTCTTCCTCTGCCGCCGGAGTCTCTGTTGTCTCTGTATCTTCTGCTGCAGGTGTTTCTGTAACTTCCTCTGTTTCCGGTGTTGGAGTTGCCTCTTCTGTCACTTCAGGTGTCGGTGTTTCCGGAACCGGGGTAGGAGTCGGTGCCATGAAGGTATGTTTGTCAGTGATCTTAAGTGTCTTAATGACTTTCTTAACTACCTTTACATCTGCCTCATCCAGCCATTTAGCAGTTGTATCTGTAAAATAGGTACTTTCTTTGGAATTCTGAAGAGATTCTCGCTTGGAAGCTGTGGCATCTTCATCATTAATCTTGTCAAGTCTTACTACATAGTATCCTGTGTCAGTCTCAATAATATTGTCTGCAACTTCTCCGTCCTTCAGTCCTCTCAGAACCTTCAGAACCTCATCCGGATATGCCTCGCTGCCGGAATCTTCATCCTCGTCTTTGCTCTCTTTTGTTGTAAAATTACCCTGTACTGCAGAATAACTGTCATCTACACCTTTGGCAATCTCACTCATGTCTGCTGTAGGATCCTCTTTCATCTTATCCAGAATCTCCTGAGCCTGTTCTTTCTTAGTCTTTTTCTCCTCATCAGTTATATCATCACCGCTTGTAGAGATACTTACATAAGTGAAGGTTGTCTGATTCGCTTCATCATCAGAAACTGTGATCTTTCCTTCTGCTACAACCGGATCATACATCTTCTTCTGAATTGTCTGAAGCTCCAGAAGTGTTTTTACCTGATCTTCCGTTACCGCAAGTTCCTTAATTGTCTCTTCACTGTTTGCAGCCATAAACTGTGATGCTGCATCTGCGATCGCTGCTTCATCATCATCTGTAAGCTCTACGTTATAATCCGCAGCCTTCTCTTTGAGAATATACATCTTCTCAACAGACTCCAGACTGCTTGTCACTGCCTGATCACCATAAGTCTCATCTGAATCATCACCTGCTGTCTGATCCCAGATATTATCTGCACTTCCCATATAATTTAAATACATGGTTGTTGTCTGCTGTTGTTGTTCGCGGGCATAAAGACTTACAACTCCAAGCGGAATATCTGTTCCGTCAACAGTAGCCACTGTCTTTGTTCCATCTAATGTTTTACTTCCACAGCCGGAAAGCATACCAACTGACATCACACCTGCCAGTGTCACAACGGCTGTTCTCTTTACCATTTTTTTCATTTCTTCCTCCATATTATCAATCTGGTCTTTCTTCCATACCACTTTCCCAGAATGTACTGTTATTAGAGTATAAACTTTTTTCCTGCGAAGGGCAAGGCAAATCGAAAAATATGTAGTATATTTCACATATTTTCCGCCATGCTCTTAAGTTCCTCTGCAAATTCCGTCAATGCCAGGATCAGATTCCCCTGTGGTTCCAGGATAAATTTCGGTTCCTGCTCATTCTTAAACTGCAGACCTCTTCTGTATTTTTGCATAAGAGCCGGAAAGCCTTCTGTATTCAGCCTTGCTTTCTCATAAAGGGTAAACCGGACTATTTTTCCAGTCTGCTTTATTTCCGTTACGTACCCCTGATGAGCAATCGCCTTTAACTTCGCAATCGCCAGAAGATTCAGCACTGCCTTTCCGGGTTCTCCGAAACGGTCCAGAAGTTCTTCCAGCATATCATCATAATCCTGTTGTGTCTCAATCCCCGCAATTCTTTTATAAATATCCAGCTTCTGAAATTCATTACTGATGTAGGAATCAGGAATATACGCATCAACATTCAGATCAACTGATGTCTCGAAATCCTCCATTGTATGGATACCCTTCGCCTCTTTCACTGCTTCATTGAGCATCTTACAATAAAGATCATATCCAACCGCATTCATATGTCCATGCTGCTGCGCACCCAGCAGATTTCCGGCACCTCGAAGTTCCAGATCTCTCATTGCAATCTTAAATCCGCTTCCCAGATCCGTATACTCGCGGATCGCAGCCAGACGCTTCTCAGCCGTCTCCTTCAGCATCACATTCTTTCTGTACATCAGAAACGCATAGGCAGTTCTGTTGGAACGCCCGATCCTTCCCCGAAGCTGATAAAGCTGAGAAAGCCCGTATCTGTCTGAATCATGGATAATCATAGTATTTACATTGGAAATATCCAGCCCTGTCTCAATGATCGTGGTGGAAACCAGCACATCAATATCCCCGTTTACAAAGGAATACATCACATTCTCCAGTTCCCTCTCACTCATCTGGCCATGAGCAAAATCCACCCTTGCGTCCGGCACCAGCTTCGCAATACGCAGGGCAACATCTGCAATATCCGTCACTCGATTATAAACATAATAAACCTGTCCGCCTCTGCGCAATTCCCTGTTGATAGCCTCTCGGACTGTCTCTTCATCATATTCCATAACATATGTCTGGATCGGCATTCTGTCCATAGGAGGCTCCTCCAGGACACTCATATCCCGGATTCCGATCAGGCTCATATGAAGAGTACGGGGAATGGGCGTTGCAGTCAGTGTAAGGACATCCACATCCTTCTTTAACTGCTTGATTTTTTCCTTATGCGTAACTCCAAACCGCTGTTCCTCATCAACGATCAACAGGCCAAGATTTTTGAACTGTACGTCTTTGGAAAGGATTCTGTGCGTTCCAATAATCACATCCACCTGACCTTTTTTCAGATCTTCGATTGCCTTCTTCTGTTGTGCCGGGGTCCGGAATCTGCACAACAGTTCCACACGTACCGGAAATTCCTTCATCCTCTGCACAAAGGTATTATAAATCTGCTGCGCAAGGATCGTTGTAGGTGCAAGATAAGCTACCTGTCTGCTCTCCTGTACTTCCTTAAATGCGGCACGCAGCGCCACTTCTGTTTTGCCGTATCCCACATCCCCGCAGATAAGCCGGTCCATAATCCTGGTACTCTCCATATCACGTTTGGCATCCTCAATAGCACTGAGCTGATCCTCTGTCTCTTCATATGGAAACATTTCTTCAAATTCTCTCTGCCATACTGTATCAGGACCACAGACATATCCTTCCTTTTCCTGACGCACTGCATAAAGCTCTACCAGTTCTTTTGCAATATTTTTAACTGCCCCACGAACCTTGCTCTTTGTTTTATTCCACTCCTGAGTACCAAGTTTGTTCAGCTTCGGAGCCTTTGCAGCATCTGCCCCTGAATATTTCTGCAGACAGTCAAGCTGAGTAGCAGGAATATAGAGATTGCTTCCGCCTCTGTATTCAATTTTAATATAATCTTTAACGATCCTGTCTACTTCAACTTTTTCAATTCCTCGGTAAATACCAAGACCATGCTTTTCATGGACAACAAAATCGCCGACAGAAAGCTCCGCAAAATCCTGAATACGGCTTCCACTGTAATTTTTTTTCTTCTTTTTTTTCTGTTCCTGTCCAAAAATGTCAGATTCTGTCATTACCGCAAACTTGATCAACGGGTATTCAAAGCCCTTCTTTGCATGGCCATAAACCACCATGATCTCGCCCGGACAGATCTCCCTGTCATAATCTTGTCCATAAAAGGCTGCCAGTCCCTCTTCCTGAAGATCCTTTGCCAGCCTCTCGGCCCTTGTGCGGGAACCGGAAAGCAACGCGATCCTGTATCCCTGTTTCTTATACTGATGAAGATCTTTTACCAGAAGTTCAAAACTGTTGTTATAAGCGCTGATTGATTTTACCTCCAGGTAAAATTTCTCCCGCACTTTCCAGCCTGCCTGTTTCGGTTCCAACGCACATACAGAAATACAGTTGCGTTTATTCAGTTCTTTTTGAAGCTGTTCAAAAGAACAAAGCCAGTTTTCCGGCAGATTCCGGCTGCCTTTTTCCTCTCTGTGCATACGGCTCTGTCTGTACTCTTCTTCTACAGCCCCGCCTTTCTCAGTCAGTCGGTTTGGTTCATCCAGAAAGATTATGGTTCTTTCCTCCGGAAAATAATCCAGGAAAGAAACCATATCCTTGTCCCCTATATGCTCCACCGCCGGATAGATCGTAAGTTCTTCCAGATTTTCCAGAGAACGCTGACTCTCCGGATCAAAACTCCGGATAGAATCAATCTCATCTCCCCAAAGCTCGATTCTCCATGGATTTTCCTCAGTGAGACAGTAAATATCCACAATACCGCCACGCACAGAGAACTGCCCCGGCATTTCCACCTGTCCTACCCGCTCGTAACCTAAAGCCACCAGCTGGTTCTTCAGCTGTTCTATGTCTACGGTGCTGTCACTTTCGTAATGAATCAACTGTTCTTTTATCTTTTCCAGAGGTTCCAGAAAATCCATACATCCGTCAATACTTGTAACAACTGTCAGTTCTTTCTCTTCCAGTAACGCCTTAATGACCTTCATCCTCTGACGTATCAGCAGATTTCCATGGATATCTGCCTGAAAGAACAGAAGATCTTTCGCAGGATAAGAATACACTTTTCTGTCATAAAATCTGTAATCTTCATAAATTTCTCTGGCGCGGCGTTCGTCCTCCGCCAGGATCAGACGATAAGGCGCAATCCCGGAAAGTCCGTACATCAGATGAGATTTCTGCGATTCCATACACCCCGAAACCTGCAGGATTCCCTTATTCGTTTTGCTTTTTTCTTTAATCTGTTCAAACTCTGCAAGCCCCTGCAGAGGTGTTAAAAATGCTTTCATCTTCACCCCTCATGATCCTTCGACGTAATAAAAGCGGCTTCTGTTTCCAGTTACCGCTTTCTATACCTTTTGCTGAACAATCATCTGTTTCCTGTCTGCTTATTTCTGTACAGGTACTTTTCTGTTATATTCGTTCATGGCTGCATCTGTACCCTGTGAGATTATGATATCCACAGCCTTTGCCGCCTTTGCTATTGCTTCATCCACAAGTTTCCTGTCTTCTGTGGAAAATCTGCCAAGTACATGATCTGCCAGATCCCATCCCTTCGGCTTTGCACCAACTCCTACTTTGATACGGAGAAATTTCTCTGTGCCAAGCTGGCGGATAATATCTTTGATCCCGTTATGTCCACCCGCACTTCCCTGCTTGCGGATGCGAAGCTGCCCGGGTTCCAGATCAATATCATCATAAATAACAATAAGCTCTGATTCCGGATCAATTTTAAAATAATTCGCCATCTCACGAACAGGACCGCCACTCAGGTTCATAAAAGAAAGCGGCTTCATAAGAATCACTTTCTCTCCACCGATCATGGTTTTACCGTACATGGCATTAAATTTCACACCACCCTGAGGGACATTGTAATCCTCTACCAGACGGTCAACGGTATCAAATCCCATATTATGGCGTGTTGCTTCATACTGTTTCCCGGGATTTCCCAGGCCAACTACTAAATACATATATGTGTCTCCTGCTTAATTTAACACCATTTTCCGGAATTACCATACCTGTCCTGATGTCAAATTTATTTTTTTACATCCTCTAAAGTGTGTTCAAAAAACCAATCCTGCAAATTGTAACGCACATCTTGCGGAAAGCATTTTTCAAACACACGCTAAGATAATTAATTAAAATATACCATCTCTTCCTTAAGCGGCTCGCATTCTTTCACATCACTTGCATAAAGAACAATGCCCTCACCCTGATATTCTGTACGGTTCTCAAATGCGACCTTCGCTGTTACTTCTACCCAGCTGCCCTCTTTGATATGCGGTGCATAATCGCTTCTGCACACGTATCCAAGGAAAGTGGTATCATCTGCGCAGCAGGTCATTGCCACACGTCCCGGAACAAAGAATTTACTTCCCATTCCACGTGGTTTCATGACACGTCCTTTAAAGCGGACAATTTTGTCTACATATTTATCCGGATTATCCATGGCATCCACAAACCAGATACCATAATCTTCCGGTGGAATCTCAATGATCGGTGCATTGATATCAAACGGCATCTCGTCCTGGAAAATGTCATCCATCTCGCCCTCTTCATTTTCAAAGATAACCTCTGCACTCTGATTTGCGACCTTGATCCCTCGTCTGTATGCAGGAAGCGGATCTCCCTCTTTACAGCGGTTAAATACAACCATATCTGTATTTCTGATCATATCCATGAACAGAGATTTCATGTTTGCCATATAAACCTGATAAGTAGTTGCATCCACACAGGTAATCTCCTGCTCAATGCCCCAGCCTTCCGGAAGCTCCATCTGCTCAAACTTACTTACAAGCCACATTCCGTTGTACTCGATCACAACACGCTCCGGCTGATGGATGATATCCATGGCAGCCAGACGCTGTGGTGTCAGATCTTCTTGATCCTCGATCACTTCC
The DNA here is from genome assembly GCF_020593585.1 of Blautia sp. DFI.6.71. Classification (NCBI taxonomy): domain Bacteria; kingdom Bacillati; phylum Bacillota; class Clostridia; order Lachnospirales; family Lachnospiraceae; genus Blautia; species Blautia sp. DFI.6.71. The sequence goes on along the minus strand of NZ_JAJDMJ010000081.1, from coordinate 777 downwards.
ACAACTGTGTTTGTAAGTTTCAGTTTATCCATATCATATTCTTCTTCGCCTTCTTCGCAAAGGATCAACAGAGTTTTGCCGTCAATGGCAAAATACTCCTGCTGCAATGTAAAATCCAGGAAAGTAGTCTTTCCGCTTTCCAGGAATCCCGTAACCAAATAAATGGGAACTCTGATATCATCCATCATATAATTTATTCCTTTATCTTTATTCTGATTCTGTTATTATCTGCCGAAATCATTCAGTCGCGCATCTATGACGAGGATTTCACACTCTGATGAGCTGAATCCAGATGCAGTATTTTAGAGGATTGCCATAAATCGCTGTTTCCTCATGATCATTATGCAAGCCCAAATAATTCTGCAAGTTTATCTTCTTTCAGTTTGGAGCCGATCACGCAGAGACGGCCTGTGTATTCCGGTGCACCTTCACGGATTTCTGTTTCCTCCGGAACCATGTCAAAATAAATCCATGTTCCGTCTTCTGCAGGAAGCATTCCCTTTGCACGAAGAATAATACCGTAATCTTCAGAAGCGGAAAGAGCCTCAAGCATCTTCTCAAGACCTTCTCTTGTGTATTTCCTGATCGTCTCACGTCCCCAGCTTGTAAATACCTCATCTGCGTGATGATGGTGATGATCATGATGATCATGTCCGCAACCGCATTCATGGTCGTGATCGTGGTGATGATGCTCATGTTCCTCATGATCATGTCCACAGCCGCATTCATGGTCGTGGTCATGGTGATGATGTTCATGTTCTTCGTGATCATGTCCAC
>NZ_JAJDMJ010000080.1:0-11136 GCF_020593585.1 Blautia sp. DFI.6.71 | reverse complement strand
GCCCAGAAATATTGAAATATCAATGTTCTGGGCTTAAGTTGACCACATTGGGGTCTGACCCTATGAAGTTATTTTCAGTGGGTATCATTTTATTGATGATATTTTCTTTTAAAAGCTATTTTATATTTGTGTATAAATCAATAATATCTAAGATAAGAAGGTAAATAAATATGTACGATTATTTAGTAGTAGGATCTGGTCTTTACGGAGCAGTATTTGCACAGCAAGCAAAAGCAGCAGGCAAGTCTGTTCTTGTAATAGATAAGAGACCTAACATAGCAGGAAATGTTTATACAGAAAAAGTGGAAGGCATTAATTTCCACAAGTATGGAGCACATATTTTTCATACTAATAATACAAAGGTTTGGAATTATATTACACAGTTTGCGACATTCAACCGTTTTACCAATTCGCCTGTGGCAAACTACAAGGGTGAGTTATATTCCATGCCATTCAATATGTACACATTTAATAAAATGTGGGGAGTAGTAACGCCGGAAGAAGCTGCTGCTAAGATTGAAGAGCAGAAAAAAGAAATCACAGGTGAGCCACAGAATCTTGAAGAACAGGCAATCAGCCTTGTTGGTAGAGATATTTATGAGAAACTTGTGAAAGGCTACACTGAAAAACAATGGGGAAGGGATTGCAAAGAACTTCCGGCTTTTATTATCAAGAGACTTCCGGTAAGACTTACTTTCGATAATAACTACTTCAATGCTTTGTACCAAGGTATACCGGTTGGTGGGTATACAAAGATGATTGCAAACCTTCTTGATGGAATCGAAGTAAGACTTGGTGTGGATTATCTTGAGAATAAGACTGAGTATGACGCAATGGCAGAAAAGATTGTTTACACCGGCGCTATTGATGCGTACTTTGATTATAAGTTAGGTAATCTTGAATACCGATCGGTCGGATTTGAGAATGAAGTTCTTGATCAGCCAAACTTTCAGGGTAATGCCGCTGTAAATTACACGGATCGAGAGACTCCATGGACAAGAATCATTGAACATAAATGGTTTGAATTTGGTAAAGATGAAGATGGAAATGATATTCCGAAAACAATTATTAGTCGTGAATATAGTTCTGAGTGGAAACCAGGAGATGAACCGTATTATCCTGTAAATGATGAAAAGAATAGCAAGCTTTATTCTCAATACAAAGAGTTGGCTGAAAAAGAAGACAAAGTCATTTTTGGCGGTCGCCTTGGAGAATATAAATACTATGATATGGATGCTGTAATAGATGCCGCACTTGCTATGGCAGAAAAAGAATTAACTATTAAATAGAAGTAGCAATAAATAAGCAAAAATATGATATAGAATGAGCGGCTGTTGTAGAAGTGCTAAGGTTTAGAGGAGTGATAGGCGGTGATCATATTGCGTTACAAAGTATTTTTAGACTCAAATGTGTACGATGGAGCAAACTATTCTTTCAGAAATGCGCTATTTACAGAATACCTCCGGGGTCTGGCCCTGTGAAGTACACCTAAAAAGGATAAAGCAGAGCTAAAAGATCTATAAAAGAAGCATAAACTCTCTTGCCGAGATATAACATTGATGATATAATCCTGAAAAATAAAGGTAAATAACTACTGGAAAAGGAAATGGAATATGGAAGGAAACATGCAGGAATATCTCACAGAAAAAAAAGCCCGTGAGAAACGGCTGGCAGTTTACATATGAGAAGCTGGTAAAAGGATATACAGAGAAGCAGTGGGGACGTGACTGTAAGGAACTGCCGGCTTTTATCATAAAGAGGCTTCCTGTACGTCTGACTTTTGACAATAATTATTTTAATGCGCTTTATCAGGGAATTCCGGTGAGTGGTTATACAAAGATGGTGGAGAACCTGTTGGAAGGAATTGAGGTCAGATTAAATGAAGATTATCTGGCGAAGAAGCAGGAATATGACCAGCTTGCCGAAAAAGTGGTCCATACAGGAGCAATAGATGCTTTTTTGATTACCGTCTTGGAAATCTGGAATATCGTTCTGTTCGTTTTGAGAATGAAGTTCTGAACATTCCAAATTTTCAGGGAAATGCTGCAGTGAATTACACAGATCGTGAAACACCATGGACGAGGATTATTGAGCATAAATGGTTTGAGTTTGGTAAGGATGAAGATGGAAATGATCTTCCTAAGACAGTCATTAGCCGGGAGTATTCCTCTGAATGGAAACCGGGAGATGAGCCTTATTATCCGGTTAATGATGAGAAGAACAGTAATCTGTACAGGGAATATAAGAAAATGGCAGATGCACAGGAAAAAGTAATCTTTGGAGGACGTCTGGGAGAATATAAGTATTATGATATGGATCAGGTGATTGCCGCGGCGCTGGAGTTATGCAGGAAGAAATTTAAATCTTAACTTCCCCCTGTTTTGAACAAAACGTTAACTGATTTACACATTGGGATCAGACCCTATGAAATACTAATAAAATGAGTAAATATGTTCTAAAAGTTTTCTAAAGAAAGTATAACATGAAGAAATTACGAATCTGTATGTGTTAAGGATGCTCAGTTAAAGCAATCTGAACACAATAAGGAGAGATTATGAAAACAACATTACTTATCATGGCAGCCGGAATCGGCAGCCGATTTGGAACAGGAATAAAACAGTTGGAGCCGGTCGATGATGCTAACCATATCATCATGGACTACTCAATCCATGATGCGATTGAAGCTGGTTTCAATCATGTGGTATTTATCATCCGTAAGGATATCGAGAAGGAGTTCAAAGAGGTCATTGGTGATCGTATTGCCTCCATTTGCTCTTCTCATAACGTAACTGTGGACTACGCATTTCAGGATATCAACGATATTCCGGGAGAACTTCCGGAAGGCCGTACAAAGCCGTGGGGAACCGGTCAGGCTGTCCTTGCAGCGAAGGAAGTGATTGATACCCCGTTCATTGTGATCAATGCAGACGATTATTACGGCAAGGAAGGTTTCAAGGCTGTTCATGAGTATCTGGTGAATGGTGGTAAGTCCTGTATGGCAGGCTTTGTGCTGAAGAACACACTGTCCGATAATGGCGGTGTGACTCGTGGTATCTGCAAGATGGACGAGGATAACAATTTGACTGAGGTTGTGGAGACCAAGAACATCGTAAAGACTGCAGATGGAGCAGAGGCTGACGGTGTGGCTGTTGATGTGAACTCTCTTGTTTCCATGAATATGTGGGGATTGACTCCTGATTTTCTGAATGTGCTGGAAAATGGTTTCAAGGAGTTCTTCGAGAAGGAAGTTCCGGGTAATCCTCAGAAAGCAGAGTATCTGATTCCTATCTTCATCGGTAAATTACTGGAGCAGGGCAAAATGTCTGTGAAGGTTCTGAAAACCAACGACACCTGGTACGGAATGACCTACCATGAAGACGTCGCAGCAGTAAAGGACAGCTTCAAAAAAATGTTGGCGGATGGTATGTATAAGGCCGACCTGTTCAGTGATATCTAAACAATGATGAAAGAAACGATTGATTTACTAGGAAAGATCCTCACAAACATCCTGATTGCTTTGTACGAGCCGTTTGGTTTCTCACTACTTCTTTCTTTCCTTGCAATGTTTTTCTATCTGTATGCGTATGAGCCAATACATGCAGGCAAAGGCTGGAAGAATGCCATAGTGACATGGTATCAGAAGTTCAAGGAGAGTGTGTTTTTTCGGAAACTGTTCTTCCTGGCCTTTGTGACTTCACTTATTCTGTTCCGAACCCTGTTAAACCGTCAGATGTGGATGAATCCTTTATCCGATGTTATGGGAGGTTGGGGAATCTGGGAGACTGTGAATGGTGAACAGAAGCTGACAACCGAGTGCATCGAGAACGTAATCATGATGGTACCGTTTTCAGCAGTAGTTGCGTGGACATTCGGGGAGAAGATAGGAAACGGCTGGAAGAAGATACTGTGGCAAAGCGGAAAGATAGCGTTCAGCTTTTCAGTAAGCATTGAGATGCTACAATTATTGCTTCGCCTGGGTACGTTCCAGCTATCAGACATCTTCTATAACACAGTCGGCGGAGTGCTAGGCGGGTTATTGTACTGTGTAGCGATGAAGGCAAGAAAGCGTCTCCCTGTTCCAAAAGTAGGAATGGCAGATTCAGAGTGAAGAGGAAAACCAGTAAGAAGAAGTTTGCAAAGAAGTGCAGAGAAGTAAATCTTCTGTTAGTGAAGATGAGAACATGCAGATTAAAAGAGATTATTGCAAAACTTAACCAGATACTAACTGGTTATTACCATTACTATGGAATTACGGACAATACAGAAAGTATAACGGCATTCCGATATAACATCATGAGAAGCCTGTTCTATTGTCTGAACCGGAGAAGCCAGAAGAAAAGCTATAATTGGGTAGAATTTCTAAATAGAAGAATGTCTGGGTCTGGCTCTATGAAGTACAACTAAAAAGAATAAATTAGCTCTAAAAGATCTATAAAAGAAGCATAAACTCTCTTGCCGAGAAATAACGTTGATGATATAATCCTGAAAAATAAAGGTAAATAACTACTGGAAAAGGAAATGGAATATGGAAGGAAACATGCAGGAATATCTCACAGAAAAAGAAGCCCGTGAGAAACGGCTGGCAGTTTACACAGAAAAGATCCAGGAAACGGTACTAAACAAATCAGCAGAGACGATCCGCTTGTTGGTAGAAGAAAGACATAACCAGAAAATGACCCAGCAGGAGCTTTCAGATATTACGGGGATACAGCCGTCAAACCTGGCGCGTTTTGAAAGCGGCGGCAGGGTACCGACACTGATTGTATTGGAGAAATATGCGAATGCTTTGGGAAAACATATTGAAATAAAGATCTGTGACAACTAACAGATTTTTATTTTACATAATCATAAATGATAATATATTAAAAGATAATAAGGCATTGGAGGGAGGAACATAGCAAGAAAATTGAGAACCTGGTTTCCGGGAGCAGTCTATCATATCATGCACAGGGGAGTGAGAAGAAAAGCGATATTTCAGGAAGAGATGGATTATCAGGTGCTTTTGCAAGTATTAAAAAACTCATTGGAGAAGTACAAATGTATCCTGCATGCATACTGCCTGATGACAAACCATATCCATTTGTTGCTTGAGACTGGAGACATGGAGATATGGAAATTTATGAAATATATGTCAGAATGCTATGCCATGTACCTGAATCATAAGTATTCCTACAGGGGCCATGTATTTGAAAGCCGGTATAAATCATGTCTTGTGAAAGAAGATGCATACTTTTTGCAGACCAGCCGGTACATCCATTTAAATCCGGTAAAAGCACAGATGACAAACTATTCGGAAGATTATCCATGGAGCAGTTATCAGACAATGATTGGGCTTTCAGATGACAGGATAACGGAGAAAAAGAAGACACTGGCATATTTCCCGAAAAACAGTATATTTCGTTACAGGGAATTCGTAGAAGATATCGGACATAAATATATTGTCCAGGAACAGCAGATCAGGAAGATGATGGGAGAAGATGAATTATGGCTACCGTGGTAAGAAGTTTTGCGATACAGGGGATAGACGGATATCCTGTGGATATAGAAATAAAGATGCTGGAAGGACAGCCTTCGATATCAATCATTGGTCTTGGTGATCAGGCTGTAAAGGAAGCAGCAGAGAGAATCCAGGCGGCAATTGATGAGAGTGGCTATGTTTTTCCGAAGAAACGTGTGATCATAAGCCTTGCACCCAGTGATAAAAAGAAAAGTGGATCTCATTTTGACCTTGCGATGGCAGTAGGGGTGCTGTGTCAGAATGGAGATATCGGTGTAAAAAAACTGCCAGACTATGGGTTTATCGGAGAATTATCACTGGATGGAAGACTGAGGGTATGCAGGGGAATCCTGCCAATGATCATAGCAGGACAGAAAAGGGGAATAAAGAAGATCATTGTTCCGGAAGCGAATTTTAAAGAGGCATCTCTGGTGCATGGGGTGGAGATTCTGGGATTCTATGATTTGACTGGGGTGATTCGCTATCTTGAGGGAAAGACGACAGGGATAGAAACGCACATGGAGGAAAATGAAAAAATTCTGGAAGAATCAGAAAGGATTTTGGATTTTAAAGATGTTAAGGGACAGGATGAGTTAATAGAGGCAGTTGTGCTTGCGGCAGCAGGTGGTCACAATATGTTGATGGTAGGGGAACCTGGCTGCGGAAAAACGATGATTGCACAGAGAATCCCTACAATCCTTCCAGAAATGACAGAAGAGGAATGTCTTGAGGTAACAAAGATATATAGTATTTCCGGACTACTGCCAAATGAGCATGCCCTGATGAAATACAGGCCGTTCCGTGCGCCGCATCATAATGCATCGTTAAATGCACTGATTGGCGGTGGAGCAAATGCAATGCCGGGTGAAGTATCCCTGGCACATAATGGAGTACTGTTTTTGGATGAACTTGCTGAATTTTCAAGAAGGACTCTTGACGCCCTGCGGCAGCCGATAGAGGATAAGAAAGTATCTATTTCGAGAGTAAATGGTACTCATACATTCCCTTCGAATTTTATGTTTATAACGGCAATGAATCCATGCCCGTGTGGGTATTATCCAAGCGCGAAATGCAAATGTACAGATTATGAGATTGTTAAATACAGGGGAAAGATTTCCGGACCGATCATGGACAGGATAGATATACAGAAAGAAGTACATCCAGTGGATTTTTTTGCGATAGCAGACCAGAAGCCATGCTGTTCCTCAGAAGAATTGCGGTTAAAGGTAAAAAAGGCGAGGAAAATACAACAGGAACGGTATGCACAGGAAAGCGGGATTAACTGTAATGCACAGATGACAACAGAGATGATCCAGAAATACTGTGCTCTTGATCCAGATTCATTGAATATTTTAAGAGAGACCAGTGAGAAATATGGATATAGTGCCAGAGTAATACATAAACTGCTAAGACTTGCCAGAACTAGCGAGGATCTGGATGGAGAAGAAAAGATACGTCAGAAAGATATAGAAAAAGTCCTGATATGCCGGGAACTGGATAAGAGCAACAGTAAAATGGTGGTGGTTAAATGATTTATTGGATATGGCTTACACAGCTTCCGTTTATTGGACCCGTCACAGCCAGATATTTAATTGAAGAATTGAAAGATGCAGAAAATATTTACAAAGCAGATGCAGGGCATCTGGCTGAAATACCGGGATTATCTGAACAGCAGAGAAGAAGCATTCTCCAGAATCATTCATTGGAACTCCCAAAGAAAATTTTTGAAGACTGCCAGAATAATAATATTTCTATTTTATGCTGGAATGACAAGCGATATCCTGTACGTGCAAAGAAACCGGCCGATGCGCCCGTAGTATTATACTATAAAGGGAATTTTAAGAATATGGATCATACGGTTGGAATAGTAGGAGCAAGAAGATGCAGCCAGGAATCAAAGCAAAAGACAGTAGCCCTTGCTTCAGAATATGCACAGAAACAGGTTACAGTTGTCAGCGGCATGGCAAAAGGAATTGACAGCTATGCGCATACTGCCTGTCTGAATGCAGGCGGCTATACCGTGGCAATACTGGGAAATGGATTAGATATCTGCTATCCAAGTGAGCATAATAAATTAATGAAATGTATAGAAGAAAAAGGTCTGCTTATCTCAGAATATCAACCAGGAATTCAGCCTGACAAATACAGATTTCCACGCAGAAATCGTCTGATTGGCAGCTGGTCGGATAAACTATTTGTAATTGAAGCAGGGAGAGGAAGCGGAGCGTTGATAACAGCAGAATATAGCAGGAAATATGGGCGTGAAGTAGAAATGATGTGAAAAAATTTTTGACACTTCTGCAGGAGAGGCTATTAAGAAAAATATTGATACTTTGATCATGGGATTTACAGAGGCTGAGGCTGTGAAGCTGTTTGCGAATACATATCTGGCTTTGCGTGTGTCTTATTTTAATGAACTGGATACATAATAATCCGTCTTTTGGATATGGCGGATATTGCCTGCCGAAGGATACAAAGCAGCTTCTGGCTAATTATGCGGATGTACCTCAGAACATGATGTCCGCAATCGTGGAGTCGAACAGAACACGTAAGGATTATATTGCAGAGCGTGTGCTGGAAATGACAGGGGCTTATGGGGCGAATGATGATTACGATGCAAGTAAAGAGAAGGAAGTTGTGGTTGGTGTTTATCGTCTGACTATGAAATCAAATTCTGATAACTTCCGCCAGTCTTCTATTCAGGGAGCTATGAAGCGTATTAAGGCGAAAGGTGCAACGGTGGTTATTTATGAGCCGACACTGGAGGATGGAAGTACGTTCTTTGGAAGCAGAATGGTGAATGATCTGGAGAAGTTTAAAGAGTTGAGTCAGGCTATTATCGCGAACAGGTATGACAGCTGTCTGGATGATGTGAAGGAGAAGGTGTATACCAGGGATTTGTATGGTAGGGATAGATTGAAGAGCAGAGACGGATCTTTTTGTCGAATGTTTTTTCTTGATATTCTCTTTCAGCTATGTTATTTTATATTTATACTCGTTATACAATTTATATTATAAGATTTATGTTTGATTAATTTTAAAAAATGTGGATATAATAATGAAAAATCATAAATATAACTAAAAAGGTAGACCTTTTGTTAGAAGATTGATATGGTAAAATAGAAAATCAGGTCTTGATATTTGAAAGATAATAGGATATGTGAAAGAAGAGAAAAATGCAAGTCGATAAAAGTTTATGTATGAAATTTCCTGTTGCTTTACAAGAAAAATTGTTGAATAGAGAGATAGAATTTCCGGATACAACAAGGTTTACATATGAAAGAATTTTAACATATAGAGCAGTGGCCAGAAATAGTGACGATAATCGAGAAGTTACTTTAGAAGATTTTAAGTCATATTATGAATTAAAAAAAACACCTAAGATCCCGCGTGGAATGAAAAAAGATGTAACAATGGATCCTCATTATTATGGAGTATCTAGTTTTTTAAAAAAAGAGATTGTAGAACAGAAAATGAAATTTCCAAATCCCAAGAAGAAAATGGCGGTAGGATATGTGTATTGTGAAGGCGGACCAGAAGACACAAATGATCAACATGTATGTTGGTGGTTATATGAAGGAACAGATGTTAGTGGATTTAGATTGATTGGAGAAAGTAATAATGAGTAAAGAATTGTGTTTCATTATAGAAGAGAAAGAACTCTATATGGAACAAGTATTAGTGGATTATATGGATGTTCCTATCTTCTTTTTATGCAAAGATAAAAGTCAATATTATATAGTGTTATGTGTGGATATTGAAGAACTACACTATATTGTCGCAGAGTTATCATTAGCAGATACATATAATTTGTTACATGGTAAGCTTTCGATGAGAGACAGTATTTTGAAGCAAAATTATTATTGGATGATTGAGTCTGGAGAAGAAATATGTTTGGATATAGTTACAAAGCATAAAATTTCGGATATAGATCATTCCCTATTGCCGGAGGAAAATGCCTGCTTTGAAATTTTGACCGAAGAAATTAAAGGATATGTTCAGAGTTTCGATGAGAAGTACTTAAAGGAAAAATATTTTTTTGACTATAACGAAACGATAAACATATTTGGAAATATAGAAATTGCATTTGGAGAAAATCTGTTTACCAATCTTAATGGGATTTTTAAAGTGTTTGAGTGTAAAATGGAGGAAACAATTTCTTCTAAGGTTTCGCTATATAATGAAGAGATGATGAATATTGGAGATAATTCAAAAAAAATTGATCAGAAAGAAATAAAACCTGCATTTGAATTAAAGGAAACGTTGGTTAATCATATTGCCACAGCTGCATGATCTGGAGAAAAAATGAAAAATATAAATAGTATATTAAAGTTGGATAAAATAGTTTTTGATAAGATTGAATTTGAAAGGTTGGGATTTAAAAATGATAAAGAACTTGAATTTGAACTTCAGTCAAATATTGCACAAAGACAGGATACAGAGATTTATAAGAGTACACTAATCTTAAAAGGTAAGAAACCAGAGGAATATATTTTTGAAATTTCTTTAACGGGTTTCTTTAGTATTGAGACAACGGAAGAATTAACTGACGAAATAAAAAATACATTAATCAGTAAAAATACAATAGCAATATTGATGCCGTATTTAAGAAGTGAAGCTTCTATATTGACTGCACAACCAGAAGTAGAGTGCGTGGTATTACCGCCATTTAATATTAATAGTATGTTTGATAGTAAGTAAAAAAGCGTTCATCCTTAACACTTCCTGAGGTAGTGTAAAATAGTTTGTGTTTTTGGTAGTGTATGAGTTGAAGGATTTTTAGACGAGCACTAAAAAAGCAGTAAAAATAGTAATTTACAGAAAATTCAGTTAATTACTTGTAAAAATAGCTCTCGGAAGCCAGTAAAATCAAGGGTTCCGAGAGGCTACCGTAGAAATGGAAGTAAGCCCGTAGAGGGCATTGACACAATCGGTCACATTGGAATCTAACTGTGAACTTCCAGTAATTTTTCCACCTAAAGAAAAAAGAACGAAATAAAATCATAAAAAATCCCGGTTTTCTGCGGCTTTCCATTGCAGATAGCCGGGAAATATAGTACAATTATTTTAGGCGGATAACCGCCTAAAAAGGAGGCGCTATGTATCTGGATTTTTTAGTGAAAGTACCAACCGTAAAAGGCAAGATCACACGGAGAAAAAAGTCAAATGTTGTATATATAGAGTATGAGTATGACCGGGTTTATGATCCATCCCGGAAGTATACTTTTCCCAAAAGAGTAACAATCGGAAAACTGTCAGATACGGATCCGGAACTCATGAAACCGAATCAAAATTTCCTGAAATATTTCCCCGATGCAGAGCTTCCGGAAAGCAAAAAAAGGACTTCCAGAAGCAGTTGTCTCAGGGTAGGAACATATTTTGTACTGCGTAAGATCATAGAAGAATGCAGCTTGAACGATATCCTTGGAAAGTATTTTGGATCACGTGATATGGGGTTGTTTTTAGATATGGCTGTTTATTCGATCATAGCAGAAAACAATGTAGCGCAGTACTATCCGGATTATACATACAACCATCCACTTTTTACGGAAAAAATGAAACAATACAGCGATTCAACCGTATCAGATTTCCTGAATTCAGTAACAGATGATCAGAGTACAGGATTTCTGAATACATGG
>NZ_JAJDMJ010000008.1:0-104492 GCF_020593585.1 Blautia sp. DFI.6.71 | reverse complement strand
AACAAAAAAATTGAATTTCTGGCTAATTTATACTTGACTTTTCATAGCTGGTCTCATAGTCCGTATAGTTTTCCACCTGTTTTACCAATAGCTGTCCTGCCAACAGGCTTTCTCTCGGATAATAACTTCCAGTATAAAAATTATAGTAATTAAAGAAATGAACTGGTATCCCATACTGAGAAATGTAATTGATAAATGCTGTATTAAAAGACATTTCTGACATCACATAAATATCTGATATTCGCTCTATTGGAATATCTCGCTTTTCACCTTCATAGGTTGTAAATTGCAATGTATTATCTTTACGTTTCAAATCCCCATTATTATAAACATAAAAGCTTTGCTTCATAACCTTCTCCTAATTATAAATTGAATGTTTATATAAAACACAAATCATAATAAGCACATTTTTTACATAATTTAGAGTTTACAATCATCGGTGGCGTATCCATGCACTCTATCTCTGTAATTTCACCAATAATCTTCTCCAGCGTTTTTATATCATTTTCTGATAGCTCAACTATCACCGACTTTTTTAACAGCGGATAGTCAACCTTTCCTTTAATCCCTTTGACTCCACGTTTCCATAAATAATATAGATAGTACTTAACCTGCCATATTCCAGCGTCCTCTACTGCTTTGCTTTTCTTCACTTCATGCAATTCTTTATGTTCACTTATAAAATCAATGTTAATAATGTTATCAATATTTATATGCTTCTCATTTTTACTGTAACTGCTTTCATCAAGTATTTTTCCTAATATGACATCCTCATTTTCTGCTTCCATTCGGATTTCATGACAAAAATACCAGAGTTTTCGTCTGCATACAAAATAATAGTAAATCATCACTCCTGTTATCCGATTTTCCATATCCACGCTCCATATTTACACAAATATTCCATCCAATTCTAATTGTTCATCAAACAATATTCCACGTCCTTTCCCGCTTTCAATGTCAAATTCATAATTATACTGTGCTCTGTGAATATCTGTAATTTTTCTGTTTTCGCTTACCCCAATTGTAGTTCTGTCCACTTCTGCCGGAAATTTTTGATAGAGATTTAAACTTAATGTAAGATTTTCCAATTTTGATTTTATCAGGCTTCTGGCTTCCCTGCTCATATTAGGTTTCTTCAAAAACTCTACTCCGTATTCGAATAAATTCTGGTTTTCAACATAAACATTTTCCGGAACAATAGTTACACTTCTGATATCCCGAACTTCAGCCTCATCAGCAGAATACTCCGTTGGATGAATTTCAGAGAATAATTTTAAATCTTTTTGAATGTTTTCAAAGTATATGGTTTCTTTCACACCATCTACACTATAAACCTCATTCATGTATGCAGTTTTTTTATCTTCAGAAAATAATATGTGTTCGTATTTGCTCAGTAATTCCAAAGACCTGTCATATAATTTGTCTTCATAAACACTCCGTCTTTTTCCTTCACTGACTCCATTTCTATTATCAAATACAACAATGTTCGCCTCATTCGGACAATAACGACCTTTACGATTACATCTTCCCATTCTCTGTAAAAGACTATCTGCCGTACACATTTCTGTATACAAAATATCAAAATCTATATCTAAACTAGCCTCAACTATTTGAGTTGTAATCCATATTCCAGATTCACCTGACTCCGAAAATCCCATAATTTTCCTTTCCAGAAATGCTCTGTCTCTTCTAATATATTTTGAATGTAAAAGCCATACATTTTCTCCCTCTAATTTCTTATAAAGCTTCTGAGCTTTAGAAACAGTATTACAGATAACTAACACTTTTCTATTTTTTCCTCGCAGCCTGATTTCATCTAAATTCATTTCCGAATGTCTGATTTCAACTTTATGTCTTGGATATTTCTCCACCTGATATTCTTTTCCGGTGAAATCTTTGAATATGTATTGTTTTCCCTCAACCAAACCATATTGTTCCATAAAATATTTAAGTACAGGTGGAAAAGTTGCTGTAATAATTGCAAATTTGCCACCCATTTCCTGTATCATTTTTAATCCATATATAATAGTTGCAATTACACGTGGTTCATATGCCTGAATCTCATCCAGAACCAACTTTGAATATTTCAATGTAGCTGCAAATATCTCTGTTCCTAATGCTCTGTATACAAATCTAAACAGTTGGTCAACTGTACAGACAGTCAATGGTTGTGACAACATTTTTGACCTTTCATATTTCTCTCCAATATCTTCATTACCATTATACTCTCTTAAATACACCGCCATAGCATCAGAATGTAACAATGCAACGTCTTTATATTCATAATTTTCCTTTATACGTAAATATATCGCATTAGAAGATACCTTCAACGGTAATGTATAAAAACTTTTTTCACCATTCATCCATAATAGCGATGCTTCTGTTTTTCCAGATCCTGTAGGTGCTATAACAATCAGATTTTTATCTCTATTCATCTTCATAAATTTTTGCGCCGGCCTTAATTCTTTTCCGTTTAGAAATTTTTCTATATTCTTTACCAATTTTTTTTCATGAAGATCAATGGCGCTTTCTGCATTTTCATATCCTGCACTGACTGTATAATCAAATTTATTAAGCAAGCCTTTTATCAATAAATATTCTTTCCAGGCATTTGAATCTGGTATATATTTTCCAGTATATACATTGTTACGAAACAGTAAATCATCTAAATTACTGCAATTTAATTTTCTGATTTTTCTATTCAGATATTCTTCAATCTGTTTCATATAATACTTTTCAGCATATTTTCTAATTGCCGGACTGTTATAATGATCCTCCCTGTCATGATGATAATAAACCGCTGTAATAAATGGTCCAAAATCTTTATCCGAAAACAATTCCGACAAATCATCAAATTCATCTAAAGAAATAGTAACAGCACTTAAAAAGCCATGTGGAATCTGCGAAGTTTTTCTTACATCTATATGAAATTTTTCAGCTAATTTCGGACATATCATTGCCTGAAAAACAAGATTAACCTTTCCCAGATCATGAATCCTGCATGCCTCAACCACCAGTTTTTTTTCTTTTTCAGTAAAATATTCCCCATATTCTAAAAAAAACATCTCAGCACATGTTACTATGTCCTTATGATGTTCTTTCAATGTTTTCTGCTTTTCTTCAGTTTTTTCGGCTATATCGGTAATACTACTATTCAATATCTCAACATCTGTTTCGGTAAGATTCTCTTTCAAACATTCCTCAATATTCTTCATATTTTTCTTTATTTCATTGATCCGCTCCGAAGTGAATTGTACTTTTTTTGACTTTGCATAGTACTCCATACATATAATCCTTTCTGAAGCAAGACAGCCTCCATAGCTGCCTTGCTCTATATATTTATACAACAGGTTATTAACAGAAAACTATAGCAGCATCCTCTTCAATATTATCTACATACGCACCTTTTCTTAACGTCATTCCCTGCGGACAATAATATGCTTTGATTCTTCCATTTTTCTTTTTCCATCGCCGTAATCCCTGCTTTGTAATTTCATATTCTTTTGTAAGATTATAAATAGTCATTCTTGGATTTTTGATTTTTATCTTTTCTTCATCCTTTTCCCATTCATTTTCTACCGGAATATACATATCTCTTTTCAAATCCACTTCATTTTCCGGATGAATTCTTACAATATCAACTCGTTCTATGTCCAGAAGATCTTCATATCGTCCCAGTGCCAAATATTGTGGAGGATTTTTTAATGATTGATATACCGTATCAAAGTCTTCTTCATCTGGAACAATATGAATAACCATACGATTTTCGCATATAAGTTCTACATTTGCAATTCCACGAAAAATACCATATTTTTCATCATCTTCAATGCAAATCTGATGCCTTCCTTCCTCAAATTTAGCTCCCGATGAAAAAGAATATCGCGTATATAATTCTGACACTGTACCACAATTTGTTCCTTGAATGCAAAGCTTCATTGGATGAAATTCCGTATAACCACATGCAGCATGAATCATTCCCAGTACAGTGGAATAAGGAGGTAATGGAAATGTTTCTTTAATAATAAAACTGCTGGGTTTTCTATAATTGACCAGATTTTGAAAACACTGTAATCTAATTGCTTTCTCCATAATATAGATTCACTTCCTCTTTCAAATGCTTAAATACTGTTCCAACAGATTCTGCTTTTAACTCTTCTCTGACAATCTTTTCGTTATCAAAAATACCTGACGTAATTCCGGTAAAAGTATATCCGGCAAGTTCATTATCTTTAATCAATTCCTGTAACGTTTCTACATTTATTTTATTATCATCAACCTTTACCCTGTTTTCAAAAAACGGATTTTTTCTGCTATATCTTCCTCCAATAACAAATAACGGACTCAAATTTTCACGTCTTCCTTTGATATCTCTATATAGATATTGCATAGTATCCAACAGGATCTTCACACGTTCTGCCTTTTCTTCTTTATCAATATCAATCTCTCCATCTATACCTACTCTGTCCAAATCAATTGACATAGTATATGCGTAATAAGAACGATGAACCTCACTTTGCGCAATTCCATTTTCCAGATTTCCTCTTACAGCCAGTCCCATATTAGTAAGAAATTCCAGATTTCCCTGAAATGGTTCCAAAGCAATAGCATTGCTAAGTCTGGCAACTGCAGATCTCGTAGCAGCACCTCCCTTTTGCTCATCACCTTTCGCTGTTGTTTTCATGTATCCAAACAAATCAATTTCGGGGTAATCTTTAATAGTTGCAGATGGTGCAAACTGTACAACTCCGCTTTTTCCATCCACCGGAGTTGTATCCCAATTAGACTGCTGCACAATATTATATCTCATAGCCTGTCTGGAAATATAAGAATACTGCTCATGATTTCCCCTCGTCATTTTTTTGAGAGAAGAAATGTTTCCAATCCCTTCCCCATAATTTGCACTTTCTGCCAGAAAAATCATCGTAATAGTTAAGCCTTCTCTTTTCATAATCATTTTTCCTCCTTTTTCTCATAGCATCCTTCCAATCCCATTACAAATGCATATCCATATCTTGTAAATTTTTCCGAATTTCCCAGCATTTGTACAAGACCTGTTGGAATTAACAACTCCTGACCATTTTCGTTTTTACGTGATCCGTACGCACTATACAGTCGCAATACAATATCCATAAATTTCTCTACATTTCTTACAGACAGAGCATTCAACAACTGATATTCCATTCCCCGCAGGCATTCGCCGGAAGACTCACCCTTAGCAGACATGATTGCTCTTCTTAAATCTGCTCCACTTTTTTTCATACTTGTGTACATAGCAATCTCCTTTCTCTTCTCTTCTTCTGTATAATATACAATTTCTGACCGCAGCTGAATTTCATATATACAGTTAACATAAAAATTTAATGAGCCTGTTTCAACAGCCGCTTTCAATACCTTATCCAGCAATTGATATTGATTACGATATTGCAGCAGATTAATAACCACTATTTCATGTATATTGACAAATTCATTCTTAATTTTTATATAAGGATATTTCCCCAACAATTGCAATGCATTTGAAGTACCAGGCATACTTATAATGTCCAGCATACTTTTATGAACAATACCAAGCAGATACCTGTCTTCTGCCCTTATTCCACGCAAAATCACCTGAATATTAGAAATCTCTTTCGTTTTTTCTTTCAGCAATATATTAATTGTTCGGGCAAACCACTGCGAATATTTTTCATCCTCCTTTTTTTCTCCCTCTATACTGTCAGTTCCGTTTTTCGAATTAACATCCAATAATGCATGAATATCATTATTAATATTCATAAAGACAAATTTATTTACAAACAGCCGAAATCCCAACGGACTCAGAGCATAAACAAACGTACATCCCGGACAAAGAAATGCATCTACTTTGCAATCCCAGAAAGCAGAACGTTTTCTTGTAAAATCATCCCCCACTTCATTCATAAATGCAATTGAATTCTTCTCTTTAGGTCCTATCGTTGCTCCACAGTCAATGCATAAATCTTTTGCTTTTACATGATCTGTCTTCAGATATTTCCTAAACGGCTCGGAAAAATCTTTTTCAAATAATTCCCGCATATCTTTTTTTGCATTTGCCCGCAGTAAAAAACACTTTCCGCTCCAAAAACGATTAATATATGTATATATCACACTTTTCATAATAAATGTTTCCCTGCACTTTGGTTGCTGAAGAAATTTTTCCAAATCAATTAATCGTTTTTCCAAATCTGTCACGTCTAACTTGTCATTGAGTTTATCCTTTTTTAGAATTTGGTATACTTCCTGCATTTCTATATCATGTTTTATATTTTCAAATCCAGCCTGATAACTATTAGAAAGCAGTTTGTCATTAATAAATTTCAGATCTTCCTTTTCTTCCTTTCCTGGATTCCATTTTCCAATCTGAATTTTATCTATACACTTACTAATTCTGTCAAGGACTCCCTGATAAACTGTAAATGGTCCAAAATACTGTACACAGGCTTTAAAGTACATGTCTGTCCAGTCAGCATTCAATGCGAAATCCATATCAATCCATAATCCTTGTCCGTCTTGCGTAATGCCAAAGTCTGAATCTTCTTTTGCATCTGCTGCTTCTAACATATATCTGAAACCTACGATTCCTGCATTCTTCAGGAAATCCCCCAATGTAATTACATATTTATCCAAGAAATCACCGCCTCCTACTAAAATATGATTTCAAATTTTCCGTGTCCAGCAGAACGTCTGGTTCCAATTCCAGCTGCATACAATATTTCCAACAGTCTGAGATTTCCTGTTATTTTATAGATACCAATATTTCCATCTACAAATTGCCCCATAATTCTTGTAACTACCTTTTTTCCTTTTAAAGGTACAATAGAAAAATCACTTGTATCGCACTCTATGTTTATCCTCTGTAAAAAGATTTTCAGATTCTCCTTTACAATATCCGAAAATTCCGGCTCATCAAAGGTATAATAAACATCAGTATTATCATCACTATTATGTTTTCTCGCTATTAATGAACTCTGCATTTTTACAATCAATTCCGTTTCTTTAATTGTCTGAAGTTTCCTTGTTTTCACCGACAACAGTTTCATGGAATTTCTGTTCATATGGAATATTTTATGCTTCATAAGACTAAATGCATTAAAAAATATCAGTAATTCTCCCATATCAATATCAGAAAAAGTTAACATAAATTTATTTGCTCCAAGTTTAATTGTGTCTGAAGTAAATTGGGCATGAGGCAAATAGCATGTCCAGCAATAAGTCTTTATCACAGACTCCCGCTTGTTGTATAACCTGTCAAATAAATCCGGCGAAAAATTTTCAATTGCTGCTTTCATAAAGCTTAATATCACTTTATCATAATCTATTGGCAATTCCGCATTTTCCAATTCAAATTCCAGTTTAAGTTCTGTCATCTCAGTTCCTCCTCTCTTCGTCCTTTCTTTTTTTATTGTATCACTATACTTTTATATTTTCAATACTATTTCAATGGATTTATTTTTTATATTTTGACTTTATCAAATTTTTACATTATAATATCAATACACCATTTTGGAATGTAAATTTGAAATAGTACTGAAACAGTATTTAATAATAGTACCATATTGGAGCAAAAATAGAGATTGTCAGCGATTTAACCACTGACAATCTCTATTTTTTATTTTATCAATCAGATCACTCTGAAATCTCGACAAATATTCACATGACAGAATGTCACTCTTTAGCAGTTTAACAAGAGAAATCTTTCATCCAATCGGCTCGAAGTCTACAGCTCCATGTTTACACAGTGGGCAGATATAATCTTCCGGAAGTTCATCGCCTTCGTAGATATATCCGCAGACTTTACATACAAATCCTTTCTTACCTTCTGTTTCAGGTTTCGGTTTTACATTTTTCTGATAATAGGTGTAGCTCATTGTCTCCTGGTCACTTACCACGCGAGCTTCTGTCACACTGCAGATGAACATTCCGTGAGTTCCCAGATCTACATACTGCTCTACTTTCAGGGACATAAATGCATTGATATATTTGTCCAGGAATATCAGTCCGTTATCAGAACGATTCACCTTCTGTCCCGCAAATTTATCCACGCTTCTTCCACTCTGGAAACCAAACTGTTCAAATACAGAGAACGGAGCTTCTACAGAGAGACAGTTTACATTCATCACCCCTGTCTGCTTGATAACATGGTGAGAATAATTTGTCTTATTGATATTAACTGCAACGCGGAACGGAGAGTCTGTCAGCTGGGTAACTGTATTGACGATCAGTCCGTTATCCTTTTTACCGTCATTTGATGTCACTACATAGAGACCATAACCAATGCGGAATAATGCTGTCATATCATTTTTATTTGCCAGTTCATCATTCTTTGCAATATATTCCTTACAAAGCTCGGAAGCCATCGCTTCCATCTGATCTCTGTTTTCCTGATTTACTGCGGACATAATCTTCACTGTGGTGTCCAGCCAGTTGATCTTCTTGCATTCAGAAAGCATATTTTTCATTACTTTTGCTGCCAGAGGTGCCCAGGAACCGTTTTCAATAAGGCCCACTGTGCGGTTCTGGAAATTATGCTCTGCCAGACGGGTAATAAAGTCATTCATAAACGGATAGATTCCTGCATTATAGGTAGTTGTTGCCAGTACCAGCTTACTGTAACGGAATGCATCACTGAGTGCCTGAGACATATCATCTCTTGCCAGATCATAAACAACTACTTTCGGACATCCCTTGCTCTTTAATTTCTCCACAAACTGATTGACTGCTTCTTTGGTATGTCCGTATACAGAAGTATATACAACTACGATTCCTTCTTCCTCCGGTGTGTAAGAGGACCAGGTATCATAGAGGCTGATATAATGTCCCAGATTTTCTGTAAGTACCGGACCATGTAACGGACAGATGATCTGAATATCCAGAGTAGCTGCTACTTTCAGAAGTCTCTGTACCTGTGCGCCATATTTACCAACAATACCGATAAAGTATCTTCTTGCTTCATCATCCCAGTTTTCTTCCACATCCAGAGCACCGAACTTACCAAATCCATCTGCTGAAAAAAGAACTTTATCTGTACTGTCATAAGTCACCATAACCTCCGGCCAGTGTACCATTGGTGCAAATACAAAAGTAAGATTGTGGTTTCCCAGGCTCAATGTAGAACCATTCTCTACTTCCAGTTTCTGCCCTTCCAGATCCAGTCCGAAGAAATTCTTGATCATTACAAATGTCTTCGCATTGGCTACTACTGTAGTGCCGGGATATACTTCCAGAAAGTTCGCTACATTTGCTGCATGGTCAGGCTCCATATGCTGAACGATCAGATAGTCCGGCTTACGTCCGCCAAGTGCCTGTTCAAGATTATCCAGCCATTCATGTTTGAAATTGGCATCTACAGTATCCATAACTGCAACCTTGTCATCCAGAATCACATAGGAATTATATGCCATTCCGTTTGGCACTGCATACTGTCCCTCAAACAAATCTACCTGATGGTCATTCACTCCGACATATTTAATGGTATCTGTAATCTTCATATTTCTGCCCTCAATTCTTTCTTTATAGTATATCGTCTGTCCGTTACTATTCAGCAATCTGCTGTCACTCAACGTTAATAAGTTATAGTTGCTATGCATTCTTAATTTGTTTATGTTTTTATATTATACTATTTTAATCCAATTTTCAAGTCCTTTTGGTAATTTTTTTCATTTATTTATGAGATTTTTTATAGAGTCAGGTGGATATCCTCAATTGAAGCAGGGCTTACTTAATTTGGTCAATTTACAGTATTCTCTGAAATTATTACGAGTATACTCAAAAAACAGCAGAACAGATACAAATTATCCATCCTGCTGACGTTCCTTCCATAGCAATCTGCGTAAATAATACATTGATCCAGTTCAGTAGAATTTCACGCTCTGCTGAACCACATCACCATTCATTATTTTCCAAAATTGCAATACTCATAATGTAGTTATAATCTTATACAATGCTTCCACGCTGTACGGCAGTATCCTCTCATCCAATTGAAATTTCGGATGATGCAGAGGATGATTTTCTCCTGGTATTCCCGCAAGAAATACTGTGAAAAGTCCTCTGGTTTCTCTAAAATATCTGTATGCGTTGTCACCGGAAAGAAACAGCTCATCTTCTCCTTCCAGGACAAACTTATCCCCGAATACTTCTTCACCCACTGCCTTTGCTGTCTCTGTAAGTTCCTCATCATTGGCAAACGCATATACCGGATCTTTTGGAAATTCCATACGGATCTGTGTGCCAGTCTGCTTTTCAATTTCCTGCAGATTTCTCTCCAGCTCGTGCTCAAGTGCCATGTAAGTTTCTTCATGAACTGCGCGTATATTTCCGTTTAATACCACATGGTCTGCAATAATATTCGTATATTCACCGCCATGGATCGTACCCGTACCCACAATATATTTTCCTGCATCCGGATGCTGTTTTCCAAAACTTTCATTCAGATCATGAATGGCACTTATCACTTGAGCAGCTGCATAAATTGCATCAATCCCCTTATCCGCTTCACACCAGTGACTGGATTTTCCATGAACATGAATCTGCATACTGTTGATCATGGAAGATGCCTGTCCCTGATGCACTGCCATTCCAAATGTCATGTCCGCTGCGTAATGAAACATCAGAAATGCATCTGCTTTCGGATTCTCTAATGCTCCGGCCTGAAGCATTCTTTTTGCACCTTCACCAATCTCCTCTGCAGGTTCAAAAAGGAACCGGAGCCTGACCGGAAAACTTTCCTGCATTCTTTGCTCTTCTGCCACAATTTTTGCAAGGATCAGTGCTGCTGCCAGGATCATATCGTGACCGCAGGCATGCATACATCCCTGATTTACTGATGCATATGGTAGATTTGTCTGCTCCTGTATGGGCAATGCATCCATCTCCGCCCTGAGTACAACCAGTTTCTCCCTGTTTCTCAGAGATGGAAGTTCCGCGATCAATCCTGTAGGTTCTATCGGCACAATCTCATATCCCAGTTTCTCCAGATATTTCCGGATATATGCAGACGTCTCCACTTCCTGAAGTGCCAGCTCCGGATGTTGATGAAAGTAATGTCTCAATGTGATTAATTCTTCCGTATATTTTTCTATATTCATCTGTTTTCCAACCTTTGTTCTCAGGGATTACCATTTTCATCTTCCGACATACTCAAAACCGCATTCGGACGTTCCAGGCAGAACTTCTGTATCTCTTCCAGAAATCTCTGACCGTATTTCTTTAGCTTATTCTCGCCCACACCGGAAACCTCCAGCATTTCTTCTTCATTTGATGGACATTTGATGCACATATCTATCAGCGTCTTATCACTGAACACGATATATGGAGGCATGGCTTCCTCTTTTGCAATTTCCAGACGAAGTTTCCGCAGAGCTTCAAATAAATCGTAACCTGCTGCCGTAAGCGCATCTGTACTGCGTTTTCTGACAGATTTCTGGGGCTTTTTCTTTTTATCCGGTTCTTTTTCCTCGTAAGTACGCATGATCACGTGAGTATTTTCATCTCTTAGCGGAGAAATATCGCCCAGTTTCAGCACACTGTAACGTTCCTGTGTCTGATAGAGATATCCCATCTCAGTCATCTGGCTGATCAGTGCCCTGAGTTCTGCCTCACTGTGATCATTCAATGCTCCATAAGATTTATACTTATCTGCTCCAAGCTCCCTCAACCGGGCTCTCTTAGCCCCCAGCAAAGTACCAAGCACAATTGTCAGTCCATACCTTCCTCTCGTCTCAGCTACACAGTTCACTACCCACTTCGCCTCTCTGGTCATATCTGTCTCATGGTATTCTCTGTGGCAATTTCCACAATTATCACAGGGACCGAAGGTCTTTTCACCGAAATACTCCAGAATATAATTTCGCAGACATCCTGTTGTTTTACAATATCCTTCCATGATCTGAAGCCTTCGTATATCCCGCTGACGAATGAGAAATTCATCCTCTTCATCCACATCGGAAAAATCTTTGTTATCCAGAAGCATTCGGTCGATTATAACATCCTGTGCAGAAAACAATAGAACACACTGGGAATTCTCTCCGTCACGCCCTGCACGTCCTGCCTCCTGATAATAATTCTCCATACTCTGCGGCATATTGTAATGGATCACATATCTCACATTGGATTTATCAATCCCCATTCCAAATGCATTTGTTGCAATAATAACGGGGGTTCTGTCGTAAATGAAATCATCCTGATTCTTTTTTCTGGTTTCATTATTCAGTCCTGCATGATATCTGGTAACAGCAACTCCTTTTTGGAAAAGCAGTTCAAAAAGATTGTCCACATTTTTTCTTGTAGAGCAGTAAATAATCCCGCTCTCTGTTGGATGTCTGTCTATGTAATCCATCACAAAATCGTCTTTTCGCCGGATATTTTCCACGCTGTAATATAAATTCTTTCTGTCAAACCCGGTGATCACTACTTTCGGATCTTCCAGCTTTAAAGTACAGAGAATGTCGTTCTTTACTTCCTCTGTTGCAGTTGCGGTAAAAGCACTGACGATCGGACGACCGGGAAGATTTTTTACAAAGTCTACGATTTTGACATAGCTTGGTCTGAAATCCTGTCCCCACTGTGAAATACAATGTGCCTCATCCACTGTCACCATGGAAATCTCCACCTGTCTGGCAAATTCCAGAAACTCATAATTTTCCAGACGTTCCGGTGCAACATAAATAATTTTGTATCTTCCTCCTGCTGCCAGGTACAACGCCTTGCTAATCTGACTTTCCGACAGTGAAGAATTGATAAATGCGGCATGTATTCCCGCTTCATTCAAAGCCTTTACCTGATCCTGCATCAGTGAGATCAGAGGAGAAATTACAATCGTAATTCCTGACAGCATCAGTGCCGGTACCTGATAACAGATGGATTTTCCAGCTCCTGTCGGCATGATTGCAAGCACATCCCGGTGTTCCAGAATGGACTCCACAACACTCTCCTGCCCTTCTCTGAATGTATCATATCCAAAATAAGTCTTTAAGGTTTGTACTGCCTGTCTGTTCACCTGAAGCCTCCCTCTGCATTTTAATCTATTTTAATTTCTTTTTCAGCTCCTGAATCAGTTCGGAATAGTCTCTGTGCTGCATCTTCGGAAATGCCTTGATGATACGCCCCTGACCGACAACGGTATGATTGGTAATAGAACTGGACAGTTCCTCAAACTGAGCCTGAAGCTCCGCTCTTTTTATACGAAGCATTTCGATAGATTTTTCTCGCTGTGCGGCAGTTGCATCACGCAGTTCTGCTGCTGCAAGAGTTGCCTGAACCTTTCCTTCTCCCACTTTCTGTGCTGTGCCAATCGTAGTCGTAGCCAGTGTATCACTCAGTTTATCACTTACAATTCTCAAATCTGAGCGAACCTTATCCAGTCTGGTAAGCTTTTTATTCAGTCCCTGGATCACTGCTACCGTCACAATAAAATCTGTCAGATACACAGCATACAAAACTGCTATCACAATCCACTCCCAGGTTGCAGGTGTATGTAACGCATGTGCCTCTACATACTTCTGGAAAACTTTTACTACCATAACGATAGCCAGTCCCCAGATCAGAGAAAACTCCAGGCAAATGTAGCCATGAAAATTAAAGGGTTTATCTGAATAATCCCACCATCTTGCGTGGAAACACACATCCAGCAGCCAGCCTGCAACCAGCTCCACCGCAGTTGCCAGAACAATTCCAAACACAAAAATCATTCCATCACTCATCTGACGCCCGCTGCCCTGAATTGTATTGAGCAAAGCAAAAACAGAAAGCACCCCAAATCCATATACCGGGCAAACCGGTCCATTCAGGAAACCTCTGTTTATAACTTTTCCCAACGCTACTGCATGAAAAATAACTTCAACAACCCAGCCGCCAAAAGAATAAATAAGAAAATACAGACATATCTGAAAATACGTCATTCCACAAATCATTCGTTGCTCCTCCTTGCTTTCATCAAACCACTTTTCATATCCCATTATCACAGTTCAAACAGAAAACTTACCCCAGACTGTTTTGTAATGTACTGATCAGTTCCTCTATAACAATTGGTTTGGATAGAAATCCATTCATACCACATGCCAGTGCTTTCTTTTTGTCTTCGTCAAAAGCATTGGCAGTCATGGCAAGAATTGTAATTCCCGCCAGTGAAGGATCATCCAGTGAACGGATCCGCTCAGTAGCCTCATATCCGTTCATTACAGGCATCTGCACATCCATAAGCACCAGATCATAATCACCTGGTGTTGAATTCTTAACTTTCTCCACAGCCTCTGCTCCATCTTCCGCTGTATCAACCCGAAAACCATATTCACTAAGGAGCGCTACTGCAATTTCACTGTTCAGTTCATTATCTTCCACAAGCAGTATGCGCCTGCCTCTGAAATCTAAATCTGCTGCCGGAAGAATATTATCCTCTGCCCCGGCCTGCTTCTGGCCGATTGCAGCCATCAGAGTCTCTCTGATATCTGACATAAACATAGGCTTGGCACAGAACGCAGTCACCCCTGCTGCCCTGGCTTCCACTTCAATATCTGACCAGTCGTAAGCAGTCAGGATAATGATCGGCGTATCATCACCAAGACTGCGAATCTGACGGGTAACTTCAATGCCGTTCATATCAGGCAGACGCCAGTCAATAATATAAGCATGGAATGCATCCCCCATTTCCACAGACTGCCGTGCACGGAGAACAGCCTCCTTACCGGAAAGTGTCCATTCCGAACGCATTCCAACCTTCACAAGCATCTTAGTCACACTGTCACAGGTATTGAAATCATCGTCTACTACCAATGCTTTCAGACCTTCCAGCTCTGCGATTTTCTCTATACGGTGGTTCTCAGGCTGAATCCGCAATGGCAGACGGATAATAAATTCAGTACCTTTGCCCTGTTCTGTCTGAACCTCAATGGTTCCGCCCATCATATCCACGATGTTCTTGGTGATAGCCATACCCAGTCCTGTACCCTGAGTCCTGCTTACAGTGGAAGTCCGCTCTCTCTCAAAAGGAGAAAAGATCTTCTGTACAAATTTCTGACTCATGCCGATTCCGTTATCCTTTACCCGGATTTCGTACAGTTCACAGCCTCTCTGTGTACCCGGATACTCTCTCAGCCGGACAGAAACGGTTCCGCCTGCAGGAGTAAACTTGATCGCATTGGACAAAAGATTCAGCAGTACCTGATTCAGCCTGGTCTTGTCACAATAAACATCCTCATTGGTAACATCCATGACATCCATGTAAAGCTCTAACTGTTTCGCATGGATTTGTCCGCTGATAATGGTTTTCAGATCATGAAGAACCTCTGACAGACTGACTTCCGTCTCTTCCAGATGGATTTTCCCGCTCTCAATACGGCTCATATCCAGGATATCATTGATCAGTGAGAGCAGATGATTACTGGAGGAAAGAATCTTACCCAGATAATCCCGAACCCTTTCTTTATCATCAATGTTGCTTACAGCCAGTGTAGTAAAACCAATGATCGCATTCATTGGTGTACGGATATCATGAGACATATTGGAAAGGAAGGTGCTCTTTGCCTTGTTTGCAGTCTCCGCAGCGCGGACCGCCTCAGAAAGGGCCTGATTCATTTTTCTATCAGAGGTACGATCTGACAGAACCAGGATATATTTCTTTTTTCCGTTTACCTCGCTGCCCATTGCAACGTTATGAAACCAGCGGTGTTCTCCTGTTTTCTGATGAACATATTCAAGATCCCATTCCTGCTGCTCATGAACCTGGATTTCTTCCAGATACTTCTTCTCCGGATCTTCAACGTCCCCGGGATGCAGTTTCCCAAGGACACAAATATCTTTACGAATCTGTTCTACTGTAATTCCCAGCAGTTTTTCCACATTGGGACTGACGTAATCTGCCTGATATGTTTTTGCATCCAGCATCAGGAAAACGTCATCTACATTCATTGACAGCTTTTGAAACAATTCGTCCCTGTACAGGATCTCCGTATCCTTTCTCTTCAGGTTTACCCTGTTTTTCCGGAGAATAATTCCAATAAAAAGACCGGCAATACACACCGCTACTGCACTTACAAGCAGCACAGTGCTACGCTGCAGAACATTCATACTTGCATTGACGATATCAGCCTGGACAAGTCCCAGAAAGATCCAGTCCTGAGGTTTGGATTTCTCATAGACCAGATAGTAATCCTCTCCATCCAGATTTATCAGCATTGCATCTGTATGTCCTTCCTTAAACTCTTCTGAAAGCTTAAGGATCTCTTTTTCAGACAGAGTAGAATGTTCTCTCAGAATCCCAAAGAAATTATACACCTCTCCCCATGCCTCAGAAGAATGATCCACAACAACACGGCCATCCGGATGAACCACATAACTCTGGGCATTTCCATTGAAAGCAGAAATATTCAGCACATTTACGATATCAGAGTTTTCATAGGCAATGGCAATGGCATCATATTCAAAGCCCTGATAACTTCCATGAGGCCTGGGAGTGGCAAAAACAAGGAGCTGGGATTTTCCGGGAACTGTTGCATTGGTTATCACATCATTTCCCTGCCGGATCTCATCTTCAATATTTTCCTGTAATCCCAGATACCCGGTTTCACCTGTTACCATCTTATAGTTCCCGTCCGCTGACAGGAAATAAAAATCTAAAAAGCCTGCATCTTCCTGTGCTTTCTCTATATACTCACGAATTTCACTTTCATCGGAAGTGTTCTGCAGATATTCCCCCCATATATGGAGATAAGTCAGATTCTTATTTGTCAGCTCACTTAGCATATTATCAGACTGATGAAAAATTTCTGTCAGGTGAGAAACACTTTCCTCATAAACAGTCTTCGATACAAACCCCAAATATTGGAAAACAGTCAAAAGGATTCCAACAAATAGGGCAATAAGAACTGCTGCATTCCATCGTTTTCTCACAACCCGTTTCTTTCTGTTTGTATTATGATTCTTAACATCCATTCTTCTCACCTCAGAGTAATGTAGTCTTCAGGCTCTGCAAGAATGGCATTACCATCTGAAACATATGTTGTCCAGGTATCTTCCACAGAGGTATCCCCTCCATCAAATACAATATTTTCCTCTGCTGGATAAGCTTCCATATATTGTGGTGCTGCAAGGCAGGTCACAGTAAAAGTATCCTTGTCCTGAATCTGTTTTCCATTCTTTGAAACTTTACTCAATGTATAACCATTATCCGTTTCCCTGATTTCTACAGAAATACCACTGAACACAGGCAGAGAGCCACGGTTAAAGGGGATAAAGCCTCCCTGGTAGCCTTCTACGAAGTTTCTGACCGTTTCCTTCAGTTCTGCCCCGCTCATCTCACTGCTGTAAGCGGAAAGCTCGTTTGGCATAATCATGTTGCCTGCCATTTTTTCTGTATAACCGGCCTTCAGTACATTTCCTGTAAAGCTGTTTCCTGTTGCAATCAGCACATCCGTCCCATAAATACCGCGCAAAGTGTTTGCCATAACAGAATAGGCTTCATTGCCTCCGCTGGTATGGAAACGATTGGAATAAGTTTTCTTTGAATCCAACACAATATCCTCAGAAGTGGATTTTTCTTCAAGAAGCTGGGAATTAAATGACTGATAAGCCTGCTCTGCATTATATTCTCCTGAGATCATCTTAGACACCACATCCCTGGAAATGGAAAAAAAGTCATTTGACGCAATACGGATATACATATGGTTTTCTTCGATCACAGGTTTCACATCCTTCAGATATTCCGTAAGCCGGAAATCCACATCCTGGCTATAGCTTAACAGATCCTGCCCATCATAAATGATCCGGTTCTGCGCATCCTCTGAAAGCATTGTGTTCAGTACCTTCATTGCTTTCTGCCGACGTGTTTCATCCTTTGTCAGGTCACGGTTTAAAGCTATCTGGAAATATGGTGTAGTCATCAGCCACTTTTCGCCGTTCTGCTGAAAGAATGGCAGGAATGTTGTGTTAATGCCCTGATCCTGGAACATTTTTACACCGGCAGAACTGCCGAAATACATGGCAAGCTTACCACTTTTGTACATCTCAACCACATCATCATAATTCATATCCAGATCATCCTGGCTCAGCCCTGTATCCTGAATAAACTGCTCCATACGTTCAAAAGCCTCCGGCCAGACAATACTGTCCAGACCTTCTCTCTTTGCATTGTCCGGGTCACTGTAGATGGTACGCCACTTACGTCCATCCACAGAAGACAGCTCTGATGCAGACAGACCCTGCAGTGTTTCCATACAGGTATAATCATAGTAATAGTCTGCAGTAAACCCACGGATACCCACCTCATCAAATGCCTGGCAGGCAGAAACGAAGCTTTCATAATCCGTTGGAAGAGGAATATCATACTTTTCAAAAAGATCTTTGTTCACTACAAAGCCATGGGCATCTGCACACACAGGAAGCCAGTTTACACTGCCATCCTGATTTTTGAAATTGTTAAGGTAGGTATCATAGACAGCACCTGCAGCATTGGTTGTGGAAAGATCCATCAGACTGTCCTTCAGGGGGCTTGCATCATGGAGGGAAAACCTGCAGCAGGTTATAATATCCGGCAATCCGCCGTTTTCATTCAGAAAACGATAGAAATCCAGATCATTATTGCCTACTACAAATTCAACGTTGATATCCGGAAGCTGTTCCTGGATGTATGGCGCATATTTTTCATACAGCTTTGTGCTCCATAAATACACTGTGATGGTTTCTGCATCTTCTTTTTCCGCACTTTTCCCGCCGCAGCCAGACAGAAGTGATACGGCTGTCACCATCGCCAAAAGCACAGAAACTAACTTGTTCCATTTTTTCTTTTTCATTATAACTTCTCCCTCTGATTGCGTTTTACTAACTCATTGATCACTTTTACTAATAATTTCCCATCAACAGGCTTGGCAATATGTTCATCCATTCCTGCTTCCTTTGCTCTCATTTTGTCCTCAGTGAACGCGTTTGCTGTCATGGCAATGATCGGTATCACTTTTGCATCCTCTCTGTCCAGAGAGCGGATCATCTTTGCTGCTTCATATCCATTCATGACAGGCATCATAATATCCATAAGAATAGCATCAAATTCTCCAGGTCTGCTTTTTCTGAATATGTCAACAGCCTTCTGTCCATTCCATGCTTTTGTCACCACAGCGCCTTCATTCTGAAGCACAAATTCTGCAATCTCCATATTCAGCTCATTATCCTCTGTCAGAAGAACATGGAGCCCCTGGATAGAAGTTTCTGTTTTTTCTTCCGTTTCATTCCTGTCCTTCATATCTGCATCAATCTGGAATGGAATCCGGATCACAAATGTAGTCCCTGTGCCTTCTTTACTTTCAAAGGAAATGGTTCCGCCCATTTTCTCCACCAGTTTTTTTGTAATTGGCATTCCCAGTCCTGTTCCGGCGAATTTTGTGCGGCTTCCTGCATGTTCCTGTGCAAATGGTTCAAAAATGCGTTTCTGGAATGCCTCTGTCATTCCAATTCCGGTGTCTCTGCAGACAAATTCCAATGTGGGCATTGCTGTCTGTTTCGATGGGATTTCCCGACAGCTGATATAGACATATCCGTTTTCTTTGTTATATTTCACCGCATTGGACAAAATATTCATCAGAATCCGTTTCACATGCACCGGACTTCCAATAAGATTCCAGTGTGTAACTTCTTTCTCTTCCCAAATGATCCGGATGTTCTGCTCCGCAGCCATATGTTCGATCACACCCAGTATTTCCTCAAAAATACTGTTCAGATTAAATGGGATGTCTTCCAGAACCACTTCATCTGACTCCAGCTTGCTCATGTCCAGAACCTCGTTTATCAGTTCCAGCAGCAGATGGGATGTCTTTTTGATCTTTGCCCTGCATTCCGTCTGTTTCTCCATATTGTCTGCATAATGGTCTGCCACATTGATCATGCCGCAGATTCCATTGATCGGTGTCCGGATATCATGGCTCATTCTCTGCAGAAACTCAGTTTTTGCCTCATTGGCTGCTTCTGCTTTTTTTGCTGTTCTCAGAAGTTCTGCTTTATATTTTTCATCTTTTTCCTGTTCCTGTTTCCGGTGTGCCAGATCCGCTCTGTAACCCCAGAAGCAGAATATACCGAATATGAGTAAATAAAGAAAAACGACAGCTGTTACACTTAACGGCAGGTTACGGAATACTTCCGTATCCGGAAGATAGGCATAAATATAATAATCCCTCTGCTTCAGCATGATTCCGTAACCTCCGGTTCCTTCATTTTTTAAATGAAAAATATGCTGACTGTCTGTATGCTCTTTCATTGCCTGGACAACCTGGTTGCCGGCAGTATCCTGTCCCAGCAGGCTTTCATCGTTGCTGGCAACAATGGTTCCCTTGTCTGCAACAATAATCGTTCCATCCTTCTGAGTGCTATAGCCATTTAAAAGGTTCTGTACTGTCAGGGTATAATTTCTGACAAATTCCGAAGACGTATAATAATAAATTGCAACCATACCTGGTGCATCTTTTCTGGCACAGGCTGCAATGTCGATACGTGATCCGTCTTCTCGGTCAATCCGTTCCGAATAAGATCTTTCTTCATATCCGGTAAAATCCATGATAATATCTTTTTGCAGATAATCTGTGATCTCATTGGTCAGAGCCTCATCCATGCTGTATTTGCAGACTGTCTTTCCCTCTGCATCCAGCACAAGGATACCATCCACCCAGAGGGTCTGCAGATTTTCTTTCAGAAACTCCTGGCTTAGCCGGCCGCCGTTTTCTGTTTCCATATCGATATTCGTACTCATCTGTCTGGCACTTTCAATGGCGCGGAGGAGACTTTTAGATTCCGAAGCTTCATTATAATGGGTGTAGGTGGAACACTGCACTTTGACATAGTTTACAGTTTCCACCATCCTGTTCTCTGCTTCCTTTTTCTCTGCCCGAAAAAAGTAATACAGGGAAGCTGCAGTCACACAGATTCCAAGCAGAATGCCGAATATCCAGAATCGCTTTACTTTTATTCTTCTCCTAATATCCAAGATCATCCACCTCCAGATACTTCTGGGGATCATCCAGATATTTTTTAATGATTTTCAGGGATGTGCCATCCTGACGCATTTCTTCCAGCGTCTGATCCATCTGCTCACAGATTCCTCTGTCATCCTCTTTTGCAAAAGCAACACCTATCCCGACCACCATCAGCGGATCTTCCAGGATACGGAAGCTTGCATCATAATCCTTCATGTACTGGACAATGGATTCCTCATGTGCAGCAACTGCATCTACATATCCTTTTCCCAGAAAGGTATAGATCAGTTCCCTGTGCCCAAGACTGATCAGATTTCCCAGTTTGGGAATTCTCTCATCTGTCCGGTTCAGAAAGATACTTTCCGGTTTGGTTGTGGACTGGACGGCAAGGTTCTTTCCCTCCAGATCACTTAGTTTATAGATATCACTGCTCTCATTTACAGCAACTACCTGGCGGCTTGCTATGTAGGGTCCTGCCCAGCGGTAATCGTCAAGGCGTCCTTCCATGGAAAAACAGCCCATAATACAGTCGATCTCTCCGCTTTCTACCAGTTCTTTTTTCTTCTCCCAGTTGATCTGGACAACATCCACCTGATACCCCATCCTTCTGAAAGCTTCTGTAGCCAATTCCACATCAATTCCTGTGGGGATTCCATCTTCATTCAGATAATTGTATGGCGGATAACTGTCACTGCCCAGGGTGATAACGGGCTTTTCTCTTTCTTTTTTAGTAACATCTGCATTTTTGCACCCTGCCAGGGCAGTTGCTAAAATTCCCACAAGCAGAATGCCTGCAATCACTCTTTTTCCTTTCATCTTTTCTCCATTCCTGCTGTTCTTCTCTATTTTCCCTCAAATTTAACCGAATCAGGTAAGTCCCCTGCGGAGGTTGCGAATATCCGCTTGAAGACAAAAAAAAGTTCCTTGTAAAAAATTTTACAGGAACTTTTTCCATAATGCCCATTTAACATTTACCTTTTTTATTACTGAGGCATGATGCAACCGGCTGGCATGGCCAGATTTCAATCTGACTTTAGCTCCTTCTGGCTTTGCGCCCCGGCTTTTCAACCGGTTTGCCAATAAATGCCATAAAAAATTATTTTTATTATAGCACTCATACTATATCATGTCTATAAGAAAATATGTTACTGTTCACAGCAACACGCTTCGCGGGATATTGCCAGTGAACAGTAACGAAAATATACCTCTTAACATACAAATCCAGCTTCCCATCAAAACTTAAGAGAAATTTACCGGAATGAAACTCCTTCATCAACCGGCCATGATTTTCTAAGTGCCCCATAGGAGATCAGAAAATTCGCAAGCCATCCGGCCGGTACAGCAAGCCAGACAAATGCAATTCCATAACGCGGTGCAAAAATCAAGGCAACTGACAGCCGAATGGCAAGGTTTACCATATTGGCAATGAGAAACGGCCGCATAATTCCAAGTCCACGAAGAACTCCATCTGTTGCCATCTTAATACCCATAAAAATAAAGAAATATCCCAGCCATTTCATATAATCCCCGGACACCTGATATGCCAGAGCGGTTCCATCTTTTCCAAGGAATAAGGAAGAAATTGGGGTGTGCAGTGTTTCAATGACTATGAAAGCAAGGACTGCGAAACACAGATCTAACACCAGTGCAGCGTGATATCCTTTTTTAATACGTTCAATTTTCTTTGCTCCAAGATTCTGGGAAACATAGGGCGAAACCGCATTTCCAATGGATACAAATATCAGTGAAAAAACATTCTCTACTCTCATGGTTGCCGCATAACCTGCCAGCGCCTGTGTACCGAAGGGATTTACAACCGCCTGTACGATCATCATACCAATTGACACTGTGGATTGCTGAAGAACCGATGGTACTGCAATACGAAGCATGGAATGTAACTCCTGCCTGTCAAACCAGTTAAAGCGGCTTTTATATCGACGCATCCGGTTAAAGAAAATCAAAAGCGAAAACACTGCGGAAATCCCCTGCGCAATGAGAGTTGCAAGGGCGGCACCGAACACACCCAGCCCTAAACCTGCCACCATCCAAAGATCCATAACAATATTCAAAACAGAAGAAAATATCAAAAGGCCCAGCGGAATCTTCGATTCACCGATGGAATTGAACATCGTTGAAAGGATATTGTACATAAACAGAAAGGGAAATCCCACAAAATAAACACGCAGATACAGTACCGCTTCATCCAGTATGTCAGCAGGTGTTTGTAATAAACTCATCATAAAATGAGAAAAAACAAAGCCAAAAACCCCCAGAAGTATACTCAGAATCAGAAAACTGATCAACGATGTTGACACAATTGTTTTCATTTTGCTATAATTCTGAGCTCCAAAATAGCGGCTCACAAGTACACCTGCTCCTACACCGGCTCCCAAAGCCACACAGATGAAAACATTGGTCAAAGCGGCACAGGCTCCAACTGCCGCAAGTGCAGAGGATCCCACAAACTGACCTACGATAATGGAATCAGCCATATTATATACTTGTTGAAAGAAGCTGCCCAGAATCATAGGCATTGCAAAAACAGTCAGTGCTTTAAGAGGGGCATCTGTGATTAAATATTCATCTTTTGACATTCTCATTTTCCTCCATCAATTCCTGCTTTTTATCCGAAATCACGATTGTATTTTCAAAATGTAAGTTTAAGATTTCGTTACGCAACAATTATATGTAGTTACAGCAAATAAGTCAAGCTGCTGTTTACTTTTAGTAATATAAATGATATGATATTTGATATTGAAAAAA
Organism: Blautia sp. DFI.6.71; assembly: GCF_020593585.1. NCBI lineage: Bacteria > Bacillati > Bacillota > Clostridia > Lachnospirales > Lachnospiraceae > Blautia > Blautia sp. DFI.6.71. The sequence goes on along the minus strand of NZ_JAJDMJ010000008.1, from coordinate 80,769 downwards.
GCTGCTATCAGATGGATATTATTTTATATTATTTTACAGGAGGGAACTTATGTACCTGGACGGTTTAGATGAGCTGGATCAGAAGATTATCCGGCTGCTTATAGAAAACGCACGTATCTCTTACTCTGATATCGGTGAAGAAACCGGTATTTCCAGAGTGGCAGTAAAAGCCCGTATCCAGGCTTTGGAGAAAAGAGGCGTAATCGAAGAATATACAACAATTATTAATCCGCAAAAAATCAGTGGGGCTGTATCATGCTATTTTGAAATTGAAACAAAACCGGAGTACCTGGCGCAGGTGACAGATATATTGTACAAAAATGATACAGTCTCACAGATTTACCGTGTCACAGGAAGAGACAGGCTTCATGTACATGCCGTTGCTTCATCAGGTGATGAAATGGAATACTTCCTGCACAATGTCATTGATACACTGCCTGGCATTATCAGCTGCAGTTGCAATATGATCTTATCACGCATTAAAGATATTAAAGGATTACGGCTATAAAAGAAAAAATAAACTCTCCGAATAATTTCCGCTATTTTCCCCTAAATGTAAAAGTTCTAATCAATGTTGTCAAATTACATATAACTGTTGTCAAAGAGGCAGAGCCGGTAACCAGCCAGCTATGAGCTGCGATTACCCGACTAAGGGAACGCCGCAGGGCGGCATCCTATACAATATCGTACTGAATGAATTGGACTGGTGGGTGGCCTTCCAATGGGAGAACATGCCCACTCACTACGAGTACAAAACCAGACAGAATTTCTCATGTGCCATAAAGTAACACAAAAAACAACAGACAGCCGCCACAATTCCGTAATGATTGATGCTTGACAGTCTCCTTCAAGTTCACTATAATAATAAACGCAAAATTTTAGTGGACTTTTCCGGATTCGGTCATCTTTTTGCCACACAGCTATCTTGTGATAGTTGTGTGGCTTTTTTGTTGCCTGTATCTCGGAAGTATTAGCAGAATGGAGGACTATATCTGTATGGAAAAAAATTTTTTGTCTCTTATCAAGATGCACCGTAGTGTACGGGCTTATAAATCGGAACCTGTCCTTTCCAAGGCTTTGGACGTTGTACTGGAAGCAGGGACTTACGCTCCTACCGGCGGAAGACATCAATCTCCAACCATCATTGCAATTATAGACTCCAAATATAGGCGGGCGATTGCATTCTTCGGTGCGTATTTTAAGGTGCAGCAGTTGGTCGTTATGACAGTAAACGGCTTGATTCAGGGCTGTTTGCCTATTATGCGGTTTAACTACGGTGCGGGAAACAGAGATAGGCTGCACTCCGCTTTCCGATACGGAACCGCTTTGGTCTCCGGTATGATGATACTGGGAACATTGACCGTCAACTTCTTTCCGGCGCAGCTTTTGGAATTATTTACAGCGTCGGAAGCCATGCGCTCCTTTGGAATATCCGCTATGCGAATTATGGCGGCAAGCTATCTGTTTTGCGGTCTCTCTACCATGATTTCCACCTATTTTCAGGCGACAGAAAAAGTAGGTTCCAGCATAGCGATTCAATTATGCAGACAACTGCTTTTCCTTGTTCCTGCCTTATGGTGTCTGGACAAATTATTCCAACTGAACGGAATCTGGCTTGCATTTCCTGTTGCGGAAACCGCCACTATGCTCATTGCTCTCGTAATAATGGCATGGCATCGCCACAAAAATATCTTATAACATGTTCCTAGTACATCGTTTTCGAAATAACTATACCACTCACTTGTCTGCAAATCCGAGTGCACAGGTCTAAAAGCCTCAGCGTAGCCCGCTACGCCTGCGTTTTTAGACCTGCACACTCGAATCCGCATCCTACGCGATTGGTATAGTTATTTACGAAACGATGTACTAGGAGGTGTTCGTATGGCCACTTCAAGTATTACTCATAATTTTGTCATATCCAATCCAAACAGCGTAAAACTTTTTATTGCAGCGATTGACGAAGCCGACCGTGACCGCACACCAAAGCAGACACTTCCCGGACGTCAGTTGACAAACCCACAAGAAATCTTAGCTTTAATGTCAAAAAGGAAAAAACAAACTCTTGAATATTAAAATTCTTCAATAAAAAATCCTCTAAGACAATAGGTATTTCACTATTTCTTAGAGGATATTTCTTTACTTTAAATGGTATCTGGTAATATTTTTCCAATTTTCCGGGAAACCCATTTTATTCAATAATTCAACTTCACTTATATGCTCTACTTCTCTGTTTACTCGGTCAATCTCTTTTATGAGCTTTCTTTTAAATTCCAGAAAATCTTTTCCAGGTAATAGATATCTAAAAGCAATCACCACAACAAACAAATCTTGTTTTCCTTTTTCGTACTGATTACCGCTCTGTGGTAATGAAAGTTTTTTATGAAGCGGTGTATCCGCAATAGCATCTACTGTTCTGTATGTAAACAGTCGTTCCCCATGGGCACATACATTCCTATACTTAGTGAGAACAGATAGAAACTGTTCCATCTGATGCTGATTCAAAGGTTCAAAGTTTTTTGATACTTTTGATTTTAAGGACTGCGGAAACACTCGGAACATTTTTGATAAGTTTCCAAACGTAAGTACATTTGCCAAAACCCATAATGGAATCTCACCATATGTCTTGCGGTAATAGTTGATATATTTATAATCTGTGGTCGTTGTTGCCCGTTTCAAGGTCGCTATCAACTTTACGATTGTTGCATGATTTCTTTTTGTATTATTATAATTATTAGCATCCAGGTACTGCTTCTGCTCTGCTCCATACATTTCAGTAAAATAGTATGACATCAAAGAACGCATCTGTCGCTCAATCTGCAGTAAATATTTAAAGAACAACTCTCTAAGCTCTGCATCAAACTTATACAGACTGACTATTTCTTCAAAACTTGTTCCTGCTTTATTTTTTTTTGTGTTTGATATTCTAAAAAGATGTTTATATCCTCCCATAAGAGGAAAATATCCTATTTGGCGTAACATCTCTTCTGCATATTCTCCGTCTTTTATTTTTATTCCCTTTTCATCACTGATTCAAGAAACCTGGTCACTAAAAGAAGAGAATTTTTTCGGTGTCTGCATCTCATTTCTCCTTAAAACAAAAGAGGGAGAGACCCGCAGGCTCTCCCCCGCCTGTAGGCTTCGCAAGTTTCTACAGAACGATCACTGAGCTTAGTATACGTCATTTTAAATGTCCTGTCAATACGCCAAAACATTCTCTGTCATATCAGCTCAAAATTATTCTATGCTATTTTTCTCCAAATTATCATTCTTTTTTATCAGCTTTTAGAATTTATTTGATTTAAAAATACATGAAAAAGCGACAGTCTGATTTACATTTTGTATTTCAGGAAACTGCGCCTCTTTTTCTTCCTTATTCTGTTTTTCTTCCTCCAACTCCCGGAGGACTTCAGCGCCGTACTTATCAATCATCCGTACCAGAAAATCAATGCACCGCTCAAATTCAATATTCTGTTGCATAAGCTCCTCCCGTCATTGTTTTAATCTGAGCTTATTTTACAGAATCTGCCGGAAAACCACATTGAATAGAAATTGATTGTAAATTGACACAATCAATTTAAAACTATCCGTATTTTCTTGAATCGAATGTACGTTCGTGTATATGATAGATATACTCAATCTTAACTACGAAAGGGGAATTTGTCTAGATGATCCATAATTTCTCCTTCTCATTTCTTCGTTAAATAATTTTTTCCATATAGACAAATAAGGCACACAAAGCTTATCTTTGTATGCCTTGAAAAATTCACTCGATAAATTAAATAACAACATAAACATCAAACGGGAACAAATCCATTTGTAAAGTAAAGATCATATTGCCATGGGAATAGTTAATATTTAACTCCATTTCATTGCTGTATCGTATACGAACAGGCATAAGTTTTTTTTCTATTACCAAACGCATCAATGCAACATCACGCAGATAAATGCTTTTAACATAACGACCGATTTCACAAAAGTCTTCTAATGAAACCGTTTCCCTGGCATTTGGAACATCAAAGTCTTTCTTGAAATCTAAACAGTTATCGCATCTTCCTCCTTTTCCCATCTGTTCACATTCCTTCAAAATCCTTTTTTCCTCATTTTCAATTTCCGTATTGTCGTATTGATAAACAACTTGATTTATCGCCATCTCAACCATTCCTGCACATTCACCATCTTGAGTATACTTAGTCATTACTCTCATTTTCTTTTCTCCTTTCAAGTTCTTCTTTATAAATTCGCTCATAAATTTTAGCAACTCTCCAGATTGAGAAACTCCCATTTCCTTACAGGAACTAGCAAAATCATCTGCAATGTTCTGATTGACTTTGTATGACTTGCTTATGTATCCTGCTTTCTTGTTCCATCTGTCCTGAGCTCTCATTATTAGCGCCTCCTTTCATACGGTGTACCGTATGTCTGTATTATATATACGGTGTACCGTATTGTCAAGTACTTTTTTCATCCAATACCATCTCATGGAAATTGGTATTAAATAGCTGATAAAGATTGTTATCTTTTTCTATTGTATTATCAAGTGGGACAATCTTATCGCCAAACCGGATAAGTCCCATTCCCGGCTCTGCTCCATTCACACAGGCAAGCTGCTCGGAAGAAATATCAAACAAATCTTCTACCGCTTCCTTGTCCATTGTTCCCTGATCCAGCAAAAGCATAAATTCGGAATTGGAAACCATTGTTTTCGTAGAACGGTTTCTCTGTGCATCGATTAAGTTCTGGCTCATTCCGGTACAGATAGGCAAACTCTGCTTTTTCCGCCACAAAGCGGTCAATGTCCGGCACAACATCCGGTACATGGAACGGATTGACATAAAAGACATTTTCCGCAGACTGTGTCAGATTGATATACTGACCGCCCCACGCTGCAGCAATGTCTTTATATTCACCCATTGGATCTACCACGATAATGTCATCCTTTGAAAAACATAACACCTGCCCCATCTCGGATTTCTCATTATAGGACTTTCCGGAACCCGGAACACCAAACACCATCCCGTTTCCATTCTTTAATAATTTACGGTTTCCTATGATCAGATTTTTGGATACCTTATTAAAGCCATAGCAGTATCCCAAATCATCATGAATCTCCTGCGCATTAAACGGAATGAAAATGGAAAGTTCCTCAGAGGTAATTGTCCGCATTGTATCAACAAATCTTGCTCCCGTCGGCAATGATGTATTCAAGGCATCAAGCTGTCGATACGAATGTGGAACAATGTCCATGTTGTGTGTTTTTCCAATGATACGCACCTTTTCTGTCCGCTCCTCCAGTTCTTCCATCGAACCAGCTTTTACCACAATGGTGATCCCCACATAAAGAAGCCGCTCATCAAACGAAGAAATACGATCAAGCATCTCCTCCGTGTCTCTTTGCTGCTTTCTCCTCTCGTAATTGATGTTGGTAGAATAATCTCCATTTTCGTTTTTCAACTCCTGCTCACGGTTAATGCTTCGCTCATTAGACATGTACTTTTTCATCACCATCTGATATGCCACATCATTGTCGAGCGGCTCCACATCCATTGAATAAATGATTGGAAAGTCCATGTTTGTCAGTTCATTTAAGAATTGATCCGTCAAACCGTTCGGATATTTTCTGATAAACATCACACAGGCGCAGCTTCCACCCTCCATTTCCAAATATTCCGGATGCTCCCGCAAAGAAGTATTGATAATGTCATTTCTCCAGTCCCGTTTCAGATGCAGATATTCATTCCAGTTAAAAGAAAAAGATGCCTCGTCACCCATGCGATAATAACTGTGTAATGCTCGCAAACGTTCCGTGGCATCTAATGGTATCAGGCAGCTCCCCAATCGGTGAAATAATGGCACTTTGTAAATGCGTTCTGTCTGTGGAGTCAGTGAGTCCTTTCTGAATATTTTTAGCATTTTTTTTAACCTCCTGTTCTTGTTTTTGGTAAGAAAAAAGAACTACCGAAGTAATTCCTTTTTTAACTATCTTGATTTATCTTTCCAATTTGTGTCACCACGGGTGACACAAATTACTTTTCCGATATATTCCTTTTCAATTCTATAAGCCATATGTTGTAATTTTTATAGCTTGTAAAATTGTCTACCTCAGTAATAATCAACTTGTCACCTGCTCTTGATACATCCTCTTTTAATACCTGATATCTTGGACGATTAAAATTCTTTCCTGTCTGCTGGTCAGTGAATATCTTTTCCAGCTCCAGATTGTTCTGCTCACAATAGGCTGTAATCTCCTTGATGCCTCTGTCTAAATGCTGTTCTCTTGTACTTGTTCTGTGATAACCATATCTCTTCATGATTATTCGCTCCTTTCCTTAGTCCTGAAATGTGTACTTTTTGAAACTACTAAAAAAGGACTGATAAACAGTCCCCAAATGTTTGGACATCCATTTACGAAACGTCCCGGTATTTATGTATGCTTTTTGACACCACCTCCTTAAAAATGGGTATAAAAAAAAGGTATTTTCAACCTCCTTCTCTGACTACTTATGACTATAAGAAATGACACCACCTCAACCCTTGATTTATCGTCATGGGCGAAGCGGTGTCAATACTTGTAATTTTTGAATCCTTTTAAAACCCTTAGGTGGATTCTAGTTTTTCTAGTGCATTGCTCACTTCTATACTTAATCCTTCTACTCTCCTATATGCTAATTCTCCCATACTTAGGTCATACACTAGTTTCTTTTTCATTTCAGCCTCTATATGAACAGTATTTCTGTATTCATATAATTTGACTAAATCATCTGCCAATCCTTTACTTATCAGATTCAGCTCTAATAATGCTGCTACTTTTTGTTCATAGCGAATTTTAGTTTTATCAACAGCTTGAACCTTATTATAGCATGGAATAATATCTTTTTTATCATGTTCCAGTTCTTTGGCTATTTTTTCCAATTTATGTCCTGGTATTCCAATTTTGACCAAGCGTTCTTGAAACAGAAGATTTTTTACTGTATTCGTTTCCTCAAATAGTTCAAACAACAAATAATTAACAACCGCCTCTTGAATAGACACATACATTATTACCTGTGTCTTTATCTGAGCTAATAAAAGCTCGTCCGAAGCTTGTAAACCCTCAAAGAATTTATAAATTTTTCTCGCATTTATAAATTCTACAATAAGTCTATCTCTCAAACTTTTATTCTCAATAAATGGATAAAAATGTGACTCATACCACTCTTTATTAGGTAAATGTCCTGATATGTAATTCTCTAGTTCTTTTTTAGTCTCACTTGTAAATGCCATTTTCTACTATCTCCTTTGTCGTAATACTTACTTAATATTAATCGATTTTGAGTTTGATATAAAAATCCTTTCCCTACTTTAAGATTGACTTAATTACTGCTTCGAGAGGAACTTTTTATAATAATGCCGTGGCATACTAATATACAGTTACCAAATCAGCTCGAAGTGCCTCAACGCATCCTTAATATACTCCACCTTCTCCTGCGGACACTGCTTCACTTCTGGATTCTCCTTCTTAGACTTATTATAATTCTCGCCCATATCCAGACCACACATCCGTTTTACCTGTGCAATGTAAGAAGTATGCACATGCACACCATACTTGTCCTTCACATACTCCTTAATCTTCTGATAAGTAGCCTTTTCTTCTGGTGTGTAATTACTCTCTTCATCAGGCTCCATTGTTACCTCAATTTTCGGTGTATCTTTTTTGAGGGATAATTTAACAACCGTCTCCACATGCTCATTATTGTCCAAACTTAAGTTCATATCTTCCTCAATAATGGGAAGCCTAAAACGAATGGATTTTAACCACTGGCCGTTAGGCTGGCGATCTTCATGAATCTGAATTTCAGAGATGAGCGCTTCCATTACTCGACGCCGTTCCACATCATTCATGGCTGAATACAATTTATCAAAGCACATCAATACCTTATAGATGTTATCACCGGTCAATTTCTCAGCTTCAATCGCCTGCCTTTTGGCTCTTGCCTCAATCATTTGCGATTCTTCATCTTCTATCTTATCATACATCCGATAAAGACGATCATCAAGATCTGCTTTCCGTTTGAAATAGTGACGGTCATCAGGGTCAAGGGAATCTATTTCTTCCATCAGTTTCGATTTTATAGAATAGAACTGACGTAGCTGCTTTTCATGGTTTGCAATCTCCTGATCCAACATGGAAGTGTCTACTTTCATGTTGATTTTTTCCTGCATCATAGATGCAAATTTAGGCTTGCTAACCAATGCTACAATAACCTCTGTCACCGCATCGTCTAACAGTTCCTCACGAATCTGCTTTCTGTACTCGCATTTGTGCCCCCGTGTCATGGTACGATGCTTGCAGCCATAATAATAAAAATCCTTGTACTTTGTACCATCTTTTTTATGCTTGATACATTTATTTCCGTACATTCCTGCGCCACAAATCGGACACTTCACAATGCCTGAAAGCAGGTGGGTTCTGGTATCTTTGCCTTTGTTCACATGCTCATATTTTTTTGCTTGTGCAAGCAGCTTAACCTGTGCGGCCTGCCAGACTTCTTCAGAAATAATAGCTTCATGCAATCCATCTACCAGTAAATAATTATCTTGTTCAACAAGATGATAATCGTTTCTGGTTCCATGAACTTTTTCGGTTCTTCTGCGTCCATAAGCAATTTTCCCACAGTATACTGGATTTTTTAGAATCAAACGAATTAAATGGGCATCAAACAAAGGATTCTTTCCATTCTGCCGCTGGATTTTTCGTATTCCATGATTCTCCAGATATTTTGCAATGCCATTGGAGCCAATGTCCGTATTAACATACCGATCAAAAATCACCCGGATTGCGGCAGCTTCTTCTTCGTTGATCTGTAATTCGCCATCAACAAGCTGATAACCATAAGGGGCAAAACCACCATTCCATTTTCCCTCTCTGGCTTTCTGGATACGCCCCTCCATTGTTTGGACACGAATATTTTCACGCTCAATCTCAGCAACCGCAGAGAGAACCGAAATCATCAGTTTACCGGCATCCTTAGAAGAATCAATTCCGTCCTCAACGCAGATAAGGTTTACCCCAAAATCCTGCATAACCTGTAAAGTTGAAAGCACATCCGCCGCATTTCTTCCAAAACGAGAAAGTTTAAAAACAAGAACAAAGGAAACGCCGTCTTTTCCCGACTTAATATCATCCATCATTTGATTGAACTGTATCCGTCCCTCGATGGATTTTCCAGATTTTCCGGCATCTTCATATTCTCTAACAATCTCATAATCGTTATAATCAGCAAAGGCTTTTATCCTGGACTTCTGGGCATCCAGAGAATATCCGTCAATCTGCATTGTCGTTGACACTCTTTTATAGGTATACACTTTCACTCTTTCTCTGTTCATATTCAACCTCGCTCATAGTGCCACAACAATGCACTACTTAATTGTTATTCGTTTTTGCCTTAACACTTAAGCCGAATTTATTTGATGCTGCTCTACAGAGCTGCACACTTCTTCGTCAAGTGTTTGGACTTAATTATCACGATACAATTATATCATGCGGCCTTTTGGTTTTCAATGCTTTCTTGCTTTAAAGTGCTAAATTCTTTTGACTTTTTTATCTTCGGCGGTTCTGGCAAATTATCAATATCCAATTCGTCTGCATACTTCTCAATCAAGTTAGCAAGTAAATCTGCAAAACCGCTCCATTCATCTCCCATAGGCTACCTCCATAGATAGAAAAAGCCAGCCTCCTACCACATCATCACACCTTTCTATATCAAAAGAAGTGCTGCACCGGAATAGTCCAGTGCAGCACCGCTTTAATCTTATTTTTGATACCGTATTATCTGGACAGCAGGACTGCCCATCAGCACACCCCCGGTACTGGGAATATTCAAGCCGGTTCAGGGTTTCCAGCCAGATGGCTGCTGAACCGCCGCATACCGCCGATAGGTGGTTGACACCATATTCGCAGTAAGTTTCGGTGAGTGGCACGGTTTCTTATGCTGCGTGTTATGGCACTTTCCAGCCCACCACAGGCCGGTTATCAGCCACCAAATAACCGCTCGGTCCCTTTGATGTCATCGTGTTGACGGATGCTCTGACCATCCGCAGGGGGTCTTGGCGTTTGTGCTATGTGATGCTCGGCGCAGCACTCAAAAACTTGAATACTGGATATGAACGGTTGCCCGCTGTTTGTCAAGGTTCCATGAGTGAAAAGGGAAGATTTCCCCTTTCACTATAAAGGACTGGGAACAGGCAAAAGTTGTTATCATGCAGCCAGCTTTTTCTGAATTTTCTTCAGTGCCACCTTTGCGGAACGCATCACGGTTGACTTATTGCTTCCCTCCATTTTTGCGATCTCCATGTATGTATACCCGTAGGCAAAATGGAGCAAGAAGCGCCGCCGCTGTTTCGGAGTAAACTCATTGAGAGCTTCCTGGATTTCATTCAAAGTCCTTATGCGCTCATAGGTCTGCTCCAGCGTTTCCGTAGATACTTCAAAGATCAAGCAGGTATCCCAGGAACGGGCGTCACGGTGTCTAAAATCCGCCTTGCGCTGACGTTCAACTTCACGCTCGTAATCAACAAATACCTGATAGATTTCACGGGATACCTCAACCGTAACCGGGATTCCATTTTCATCCAAAATCGTAACTCTGCACATTGGATACTCCTTATGCGGCTTCATCCAGCCGCACCAGAATGCCGTCAAGAAAAGGAGCATCCTCGCAGGTGTCATTCTGCATCATGCAGGCACAGCAGCACGGGCAGGGCGCAGGCTTGTCCTCTGCCAAAATGACAACTGCTTCACCGGGTTGTAATTTAATGACTCGTACCAATTTTTCCATCTTATAACCTCCAAAATTATATTGAGGGCTTGTCCCTCTACTTACCGGAGATGCCAGAGGGGAAAAATTAAGGAGTAGAAGAAATTTTTTGAAAAACTCTATTACTGAATAGACAAAAGTAACGACAGCATCTCAACTTGTGGGATGCTGCCGTTGCTTTTACCTATCCATCAGATAAACACGGAGCCGTTTATAAACTCTGTGCATCAAATCTGTTACCGCCGCCGGACTACAACCAAACATCGTTGCAATCTCTTTGCATTGATACCCTTTCCAAAAATAAAGCTCAATGACTTGCCGCTGCCGGTCGGTTAAATGCCGTAAACCCTCCGCCAATCGCTCATTCTGTATGGTATCTATGAAGTCCCGGATTTCACACTGGACTGTAAAATCTTCTTGTATGTAGAAGCAGCGCTCCTGGAATGTCAATTCCTCACTCATACTCTCAAGAGAATTACAATGATACCGGTACTTGCGATCTGAATTGCTCAATAGACGATCTTCCTCTTTTAAGACCGCCACCCAATATTCTTCGGTCAATGCCGTATGCTCCTTTCATCAGTTTTTGGGCAGAAACTGATAAAAGGCGGGCCACGGCATCTATACCCATCGGGGGATTCTCCTAAAAATCGACAAACAAAAACGCCAGGAAGCTGTTGAAACTTCCTGGCGCTCAAACACTCCGTTTGATATGGGGATTCATAATGCTGTTTTAATATATACTCTAGTGCGGTTTTTAGAGCGGAAAGCTGTGCTTTGAAAATACCAATTTTTTTGGTATTATCCTCGGTCTATTCTTATGTTCTGGATAAAGAAAAATGCCCATGACCTTCTCCGACAGCAAGTCACAGGCAGTAACTCAATTAAACCCTGCTGTGAAAAGCCGTTTTTTTTATTGGCTATCAACAGGGCTTAATTCAATTCAAGTCAAATTATAAAAATCGGCATAGTAGCACGTTTTCTATACATACTTTAGAGTGATTCCTTTTCGCTTATCGGTACGATAGAATATATTTGAGGTGAGCCACTATGCCGGAAGATAAGCTTAAGTTTTTGGGTGACCGCATTCGCTCGGCACGAAAAGACTGCGGATTGACCCAACAGGCGCTGGCTGATCAGGCTGATTTGGCGGTTAAGACCATTCAAGACGTAGAACGAGGGAGAAAGAATACAACTTATGAAACCCTTTGCCAGCTAATTGAGCGGCTGGGGATTTCTCCTAATTCACTGTTCCCATCGCAGATGTCCCCGGAAGATGAAGCAATCCAACGCTTTATAGGTAAATTTAGGGCTTGCGATCCTGCAAACCAGGAGATCCTCCTCAGTACATTGGATTTTCTGGCTGAAAAACTGTTGGCTCGTCAACATACATCTGAATCAGACAGTTCCAAGTGAACCAGCAGACAAGAAATTCTTGTTTCTGCTGGTTTTTATTTTATCTCTCAAAAATGGACGGAAATTCTTTCGATATTCAATAGGAAAAATTATTTTAATGTCTTGTTTGACAAAATTCTTCTTGCATAGAAAAAGCCAGCAGGTAAAAGACTTTACCCACTGGCTTTTCTACATTAACGGCTATCTAAATCAAGAAAACCGGGCTTTACTTCAGCATATTAATCGCCACTGTTTTGTTTTCGATATTCAGCCGGTGCGATCTTCAAAACATCCCGAAAAGCTGTTGCAAACTTGCTCTGATTTTCATACCCGACCTGGTTGGCGATTTCCGCTATGGTTGCCTGTGTCTGCCGGAGCAGAATAGCAGCCTGTTTAATTCGGTATTCTTTCATGTAGGTTCCGATGGGTTGTCCATAAATTCCCTTGAATGTATCTTTTAAAGTCGCAGTATTGATAAGATATTTTTTGGAAAGCTCCTCAATCGTTGGCCGTTTCTGTAAATCGGAAATCAGCATTTTGTGAATCTCTTTTACAACCTCCACCTGGGGAGAAGTATAGATCTCACGCTGCTTTTCTTTTTTTACATCGACCAAATACAAGAACAAAAGCAGTTCTTGTACTTTAATCTGGAAATAAGGTTTTTGCAAACAATCCGGTACAGAGTAAAGTTCGGAAAAGATATGCTCAATTTCGTCTTTCGCCCTCATAATGAAGCAGGCTCCGTCCATGCAGAACTTTTCCTTAAATTGCAGAATGTCAATGCCGCTTTCAGCCAATGTTCCCGGAGGATTCTTTGCCACAGCTTCCAAATTCAGCACAACGGAAATTCCACGGTAATGCTTGAGTGGGAAAGACATTTCCGATGCACAGTTATCCATTGTGTGGATGGATAAGTCACCCTCGCCCAGATAAAGACAGGAACCGCTGGGCAAGCGGCAGCCCTCACGCCCCTCTCGGCAATGGTTGATTTCCAGTATATTTTTATCAATATTTCCATCCCAATAACAGCCCGTTGCTTCAAAATCATTGTAAATAAGCTGTATGCCGGGATAGACCTGATAAACCGTCATAAGACCCAGGCCATCTGCACAATCCATTTTATAGACGGTACAATACCCGTCATTATCTTTCGGAATGACAGCAGATAACCCTTTTGACATGGTAATAGGGTTCTCGTCCATAACATTCCTTTCTGGTGTTCCAGAGTTATTTATTTGCTCTGCCAAAATCTTTCTGGCATCTTTTATTATATATTCTTTTCTCATTTTATTCCGCTCCAATCAGCAGGATTTACAATCCAATTTGAATTATATTACATCCCTGCCAACTGTGCAAATGGAGAAAAGAAGCCGATGCCCTCCGTTCAGAAAGCATCGGCTGAACATCTATTTATTTGCTGCAATATTCCTTGCCTACACAGCCGGAGCAGCTACCGCCGCAGCAGGAGCCGTTCTTGCGATCCTTTCGGATTTTCCGAACAGCCCATACCGCATAGACCGCTACTCCCAAAACGATAATACCCGTAACAAGCATTTTATCCGCTCCTTTCTCAGATGAAAAGTCCGATACGATAAACAATAAATGTGACAACCCAAGCCACAACCAACTGGAACAATGCCGATAAAAGCATCCAACGGGTGCTGCCTGATTCCTTACGGATCGTTGCCAAAGCTGCCGCACAGGGAATATAAAGCAGACAGAAAACCATCAGACAAAACGCATTAAGCTGTCCAAAGCCGGAAGCACTCAGGATGCCGACCAGTGTATCCATTCCTGCCCCGGAATTGATATTCGGAACACCAAACAGAACGGCGCAGCTGGACACCACAACTTCCTTTGCGGAGATACCAGCAATCAGCGCAACCGCAATCTGCCAGAAGCCCAGACCAATCGGCGCAAAGAACGGCACCAGCCAATGGCCCAAGATTGCCCCGAAACTGTCTGCCATTTCCGTGGTGTAACCCTGCGGCCCGAAGTTTAAGATCACCCACATCAGGATAGATGCCACAAAAATCGTAGTTCCCGCTTTGGTGAGGTAGTCCTTTACCTTTTCCCACACATAGATTGCCACGGTTCTGGAACTGGGGATTTTATATTCCGGCAGCTCGATCAGCAGATAGTTTTCCGACTTTCTGCGGTCGATCAGATGAATGACCGCAGCGACCAGGATAGCGACCAGCAAGCCGATTAGGTACATGGAGTAGGCTACCAGCATGGCGTGTTCCTGAAAGAACATCTCTGCAAACAGGATATAGATTGGCAGACGGGCGCTGCAACTCATAAATGGTGTAATCAGCATGACTTTGAAGCGGTCACGCCGGTTCTCCAAAGCCCTGGACGCCATAATTGCCGGAACCGTACAGCCAAAGCCCAGTATCATGGGAATGAAAGCCCTACCGGATAAGCCCAGCTTACTCATAATACCCTCCATGACATAGGCGACACGGGCCATGTATCCGCTGTCCTCCAGGAATGCCAGTGCCAGGAACAGGATAAAAATGTTTGGCAGAAAAGTGAGGATTCCACCTACACCGGCTACAATACCGTCCACCAGCAAGGAACGCAGCATCTCGTTTACCCCGGCAGCGACTAAGCCATCGCTCAACAGTGCTGACAGGCTTTCAATGCCCATTTCAAAATATCCTTTCAGCCAGTCGCCAATGGTAAACGTCAGGAAAAATACCACCGCCATGATACCAAGGAAAATCGGGATACCCCAAACCCGGTGGGTCAGTGCCCGGTCTACTTTTTCAGTCAAGGCATCCTGCCGGTCTTTATTTACCAATACTTCCCTGATGATCTCCTGGATAAAATCGTACTTCTCATTGATGATGTCCGATTCATAGTTCCGGTCGATCACATCCGGGAGGCTTACCGGATAGCGTTCGGAGATTTCTTTATCCTGCTCCAACAGCTTAATTGCGTGCCACCGGTAATTCGTTAGGTTCGGATATTTCCGTTTCAGTTCTGCCATAATAAGGTCAATCTTGTCCTCAATAGCGTCGCTGTAAACCATCGCATATTCTGAATGATGGTCGTGCCGGTGCTTTGGCTTGTATTTGTGGTGATGAATCAAGCACTCCGGGTCTTTGCAGTCCTTGTGATGTGCCGCTGCGTGAAGAAGCACATCCAGGCCGGTTCGCTTTCTGGCTGAAACCGGAATGACCGGGATGCCCAGCATTTCCGGCAGCCTGTGTGTGTCAATTTCCATGCCACGCTTCTCCACAATATCCATCATGTTCAGCGCCAGCACGACCGGCTTGCCCAGCTCTAAAAGCTGCAAAGTCAAGTATAAGTTTCGCTCCAGAGCGGAAGCGTCCGCAACATCAATAATCACATCGACTTCATCACTTAGTATGAACTGCCTGGATACCTGTTCCTCCATCGTGTAGGAGGTCAGGCTGTATGTGCCGGGAAGATCAACCAGACGAATATTCAAATCATGGTCTTTAATGGCACCCTCTACTTTTTCAACCGTAACTCCCGGCCAGTTCGCCACTTTTAAGTTTGCGCCGGTATACGCATTAAAAAGCGTAGTCTTTCCGCAGTTCGGATTTCCGATGAAGCCTATTGTCAAGTTTTCTCTCATCGGAATTTACCCCACTAAAATATTTTTGGTGATATTGCGCCCAAGAGCAAACCGTGTTCCTCTCACCTTGACGATCAGAACACCGTGGCTTTTGCTGTTCAGAACGGCAACGGAAGTCCCACGGGTCATGCCCAGGGCTTCCAGCCGCTTTTCCATATTGGTGGGCAGCTCAATATCTGAAACTTTGTAGTTATTTCCTATCTTTCCATCGCAGAGGTACATATACGGCCCTCCTTATCGCTTTACGCTGGAAGTCGCCGGCATCTTGCCAAACTCATACAGCATCATGGAAATCGTGATAACGACGAGGATCGCATCGGTCAGCGCAATCGCCAGCCACACGCCACGGATGCCCATGCCGCCGATCATCGGCAGAATGACGCAAAGCGGGATAAACAGGATAATCTGACGGAACAGCACCAGCCAGGTCGCCTTATTTGCCTTGCCCAAGGACTGGAACAAAGTTACGGCAATCAAGAAGCTGCCTTGCAGGATATAGGTGCTGAACATGATACGGAAGTTCGTGGCTCCCGATGCGGCGATACCCGGTGTTGTTAAGAACATAGACAAAATCTTTTCCGGGAACAGCTCCACCGGAATGTAGAATACCAGTGACAGTAACGTAGCGGCAATGATAAACACCTTTGTCAGCTTCTTTACACGGTCATAATCCTTTGCGCCGTAGTTCGTACCGGCGGCAGGCTGGAAGCCCTGGCTGATACCCCAAAGAGGAACAAAAGAGAAGTTCCAGAACCGGAGTGCTGCTCCCAAAAGAAGCTGGGAGGTTTCGCCGCCATAGTTGGATGCCACACGATAAATTACAGTCTGCTGTACCAGCGTCAGGATCTGCATCAACAGAGCAGATACGCCGACCGAAAGAACCTGCGGGAGCAGCGTGCCGTCGATGCGGATGCGTCCGATTTTCACGTTTGGGCTTTTCTTCTTGAAATACCACAGGGTAACAGCGGCCTGGATAAACTGGGAAAGGACGGTCGCATAAGCAGCGGCCTCAATGCCCATGCCATAGGGATTTAAGATCGTAATAAAAATCGGGTCGAGAATGATGTTAAGGATTGCACCGCTGGCGATGATGGTCATTGCTTTTTTAAGCTGCCCCTCACCACGGATTACCATGTTTGCACTCTGGAAGAAGTTTACGAACAGAGAACCGGCAAACACGATCCGCAGATATTTTTCAGCATAGTTCAGAATATTGTCGCTTGCACCGGCCAGGGACAGAAGCTGACGGGTAAACGTCATGCCGATCACTGTGTATATCACCGACAGCAGAAGAACCATAGCAACCAGGTTGCCCATGATCTTTTTGACGGTGTTTTCGTCCTTTTTGCCAATGGCACGGGACAGCACCGAAGCGGAACCCACGCCCAGCATAGCGGCTGAACCAGCGTTGATTAAGGTAAACGGATAGGATACAGAAACGGCTCCCATCTGCACGTCGCCCACCAACTGGCCGACAAAGATGGAATCCATCATGTTGTAAAGCCCGACAACCACCATGCCCAGGACAGCAGGGATGCTCAGTTCCAGCATGAGAGGCCAGGGACTTTTCGTTAAAAGTTTTGTTCTTGTGTCAAGTGCCTGTTTCATCACTTATTTCCTCCTGATCTTCATTCATTAGCCACATCTAACCACCTAAAGTATATAAAATTAGGGCTTTTTTGTACGCTCCTAATTGCAGGATTTACAATCCAATCCGAAACGAAATTAGGAGCGGAAAGGCAAGAATCCCTTTCCGCTCCTGGTATTACCGTGCCATTTTTTCAAGTAGTTTCAGGGCTTCCTCCAGCTTCGGATTTTCTGCATCGGTTTGCAAAGCCTCCCGGACACAGTTTCGGATATGTGCCTGTAGAATCTGTTGATTTACGCTCTTTAACAAAGCCTGCACGGACTGAAGCTGCGTGGATATATCTACACAATAGCGATCTTCCTCAATCATTTGCAGGATACCGTCTATTTGTCCTCTGGCAATCTTCAATTTGTGGGTAATATCATCTTTTTTTGCTTTCATAGGCCGCCCGTTTACTGGATACCCACAACCTGATAGCCCGCATCCTCAATCGCCGCTTTCAATACTTCATCCGGCACATCCTGATTAAGCTGCACCTGTGCCGATTTGTTTTCAAGGCTGACAGAAACCTCCCTGATGCCCTGGATTTCACGCAGCGCCTTGTCAACGTGCTTTACGCAGTTCATGCAGACCATCCCCTCAATATTCAATACTTTTTCCATTTCAATCGCTCCTTTGCTTATTTTTTTAGCTGGTGTTTCTGCATACGATTGGGCCGTGTCTGGCTCCGTATGGGATAAATGCTTTGCCTTGAACCATCTCAGCCGCAGGGCGTTCGATACCACAAATACAGAGCTGAAGCTCATGGCAAACGCACCGATCATTGGATTCAATTTCAGGTCAAAAGGCAGGTAGAAAAGCCCTGCTGCCACCGGAATCCCGATAATGTTATAGATAAATGCCCAGAACAGATTCTGCTTGATGTTGCGGATCACCGCCTTACTAAGCTGAATTGCCGTCGATACATCCAGCAGGTCACTTTTCATTAAGACAATATCTGCGGATTCAATCGCCACATCGGTTCCCGCTCCGATGGCGATACCGACATCTGCTCTGGCAAGTGCCGGTGCATCATTGATGCCGTCGCCAACCATCGCAACCTTTTTCCCCTCGTTCTGTAATCGCCGGATCTCCTTTTCCTTGTC
The DNA here is from genome assembly GCF_020593585.1 of Blautia sp. DFI.6.71. Lineage (NCBI taxonomy): Bacteria > Bacillati > Bacillota > Clostridia > Lachnospirales > Lachnospiraceae > Blautia > Blautia sp. DFI.6.71. The sequence goes on along the minus strand of NZ_JAJDMJ010000008.1, from coordinate 62,238 downwards.
CTGGGGAAACACCTCGGCAACCACACGGTTCACACCGACTTGACGCCGGATTGCTTCAGCAGTCTTGGCATTATCCCCGGTCAGCATGACGACTTCAATCCCCATGCGGGCCAGTTCCTGCACCGCCTGTCTGCTGGTGGGCTTCACTACATCGGCCACGGCAATGACACCAATGAGCTGCCCGCCACGGGCAAAGAACAGCGGTGTTTTGCCATCCACAGCCATTTCCTCGCCCAACTGGAGGAGTGCGCCGCCCTGGATACCATTTGCCTCTATTAACCGGCGATTGCCGGCAAGGCAGGTATCATCACCGATCCAACCGACAATACCCTGGCCGGGAATCTGCTTAAAATCGCTCACCGGCAGGAAAGAAAGCCCCTCTTTTTCAGCTTCTGTTACAATCGCATCTGCCAAAGGATGTTCGGACAGTTTTTCCAGAGAAGCCGCAATTTGCAGCAGCTCTTTTGAGCGGATACCCTCTTTGCAGAGCATATTTGTTACCACAGGTGTACCCTGGGTAATGGTTCCGGTCTTGTCCAGAACGACCGTATCAATGTTATGGGTGGTTTCCAGGGCTTCCGCTGATTTAATCAGGATGCCATTTGTCGCACCTTTGCCGGTTCCAACCATAATAGCAGTAGGTGTTGCCAGTCCCAGCGCACAGGGGCAGGAAATGACCAGAATGGAGATACCGATAGAAAGGGCAAATTCAAATCCATAGCCCAACAACAGCCAGACTACAACGGCAATCAGGGAAATCGTGATAACTACCGGTACGAATACGCCGCTAACTTTATCAGCCAGCTTTGCAATGGGGGCTTTTGAACTGGTCGCCTCATCCACCAGGCGGACGATCTGCGCCAGCGTGGTATCATCGCCCACTTTGGTAGCCTGCATTTTGAAATAGCCGGACTTACTTGTTGTCGCACCGATCACTTTGTCCCCAATATGCTTTTCCACCGGGATGCTCTCACCGGTTAAGGCGGATTCATCAACAGAGGAGAATCCCTCAATCACAATGCCATCCACCGGCACGGATTCTCCGGCCTTGACAATCAGGGTTTCACCTAACTGCACATCTTCAACAGGAACTTGAAGTTCCTGGCCGTCCCGCTCCACGGTAGCAGTCTTGGGAGCCAGGTTCATCAGTTTTGTAATCGCATCAGAAGTTTTGCCCTTTGCACGGGCTTCCAGAGTCTTGCCCAGCGTAATCAGGGTTAGGATCATACCTGCGGATTCAAAATACAAATCCATCATAAAGCTGTGAACCGTAGCCATATCCCCGTGACCGAATCCGATGCCGATTTTATAAATGGCATAAATACCATAGACGATTGCCGCACTGGAACCTATGGCAATCAGGGAATCCATATTGGGCGAACCGTGGAACAAAGTCTTGAATCCCATGCGATAGTATTTGAAATTGATAAATACCACCGGGATCAGCAGAAGAAACTGGGTAAATGCAAAACTCATCGCATTTTCCATGCCCAGCAGAAAACCGGGCAAGGGCCAGCCCATCATGTGACCCATAGAGATATAAAACAACGGTATCGTAAAGAGCGCAGACAGCAAAAGCCGTTGTTTCATCTGCTTATATTCTGCCTGCGCTGTGCTGGCTTCCGGCTTTGCTGCCGGGGCAGCCGTGTGGCTTTTCGTTTGTGCCGGAGTTTTTGGAAACGCACCATATCCGGCTTTTTCAACTGCCTGGACAATTCCCGCCGTGTCCAAAACAGACTCATCATAAGAAGCAACCATGCTATTCTTCAGCAGATTGACGGACACTTCTTTGATGCCGGGGAGCTTGCCCACGCTCTTTTCAATCCTGGCAGAGCAGGCCGAGCAAGTCATACCCGTAATGTCAAATTGCTCCTTTTGCAAAAATTATCCCTTCTTTCTTTTTGGGTATTGTGCGAGTACCCTCCCCCCGTAGGGCACTAAAAACCGTTATGGAAAGGGGCGTTTGGCATCTTTGGGGGAAAGATACCTGTCCGCCCCAGTCATAGCGTTGCACGAATGGTCATTACTTGACCGTGCATTATTATACTTGCCAGCACCGTTTTTTGTCTGCTCCAATGGGTAGGCTTTCAAATCCATTTAGCTGTTTTCTGAAAAGAAAAAGGGAGCTTGCTTCAGCAGCAAACTCCCCGTGTGGCAGAGTATTATTTTTTTCGGCTCGAAAGAATCCCCGAAATACCAAAGATCAATCCAGTTACCAGAGATATTACCGCTAAAACCAGAATGATAAAAGCTGAATCATTTCCGTTGAAGCCAAGTGCTGTTAAAGTATAGAGAAATACAAGAGTGAGCATCAAGCAAAAGATACCGAAAAGGATTTTAGTGTTATCGCTCATATTTATCAGCCTCTCTCCTAATTAGCTCTAAGTGTGACCGGAGCTGCTGTGTACTTTGAATATAGAGTATTATTTTTCTGGCATAAAACGGTTTCCAAAATCAGCGGTCTTTTCCTTTTGATAGTAAATATATAATAGCCGCTCCAATAATGCTAACCGACATTACTACCCCGATGCCTGGATTGAAAAAAGCAAACCAAGTTCCAACTATTGCGCTAACAAGTCCAATCAAAACAGCAATAACAATTCTCATGATTTCACCTAATAGCTAAAAGTTTTCTGATTGCCTCGTTCGCCAGAGGAACCGAGATTTTTATTCATAGAATACTTTCTCTCAAAAAGGCACCTTATTTGTTTGGTTAGAGTTATTATATGAAATATCGCTTTTTGTGTCCGCTCCATAAAGGAGATTTTTTTACCCAAAAAGCAAGAGATTTTTTGAGTAAAAATCCAATCAGCAGGTTTTCCAATCCAAAGGGCAATATCAGCTCCCAAGCCATTGACTAAGGGCTTTTTTGTGAATATACTGGCGGCATGAACGATTAAACATCCTTTTAATTGTTCAGCCATGTCAAACCAACCAAATCACAAAAAGAAAGGGGGCTATCTCCATGAAAAAGACAATTAAGCTGATTGACCTGGATTGTGGTCACTGTGCGGACAAAATCCAGAACGCCGTAAAGAAAATCGACGGTGTTACCAGCGTATCCGTCAACTTCCTGGGCCAGAAGATGGTTCTGGAAGCGCCGGATGACAAGTTTGATGCCGTCCTGGCCGAAGCAAAGGCACTGATTAAAAAGATCGAGCCGGATGTAACCGTCAAGGCGTAATAAAAGCCATCCACCGGCTGCCATCCCTGGTAGCCGGTGTTTTCATGAAAGGAGAACTTAACTTATGACACGAAAACAAAAGCATCTGCTTACACGCATCCTTGTGGCGGCGGTGCTGTTCCTTGCAGGCAGTCTGCTCCATCTCCCCGAATATGTGGAGATGGGAGTATTCCTTGTCTGCTATGCAGTAGTTGGGTGGGATATTGTTTGGAAAGCAATTACGAACATTCTGCATGGGCAGGTGTTTGATGAAAATTTCCTGATGACGATTGCCACCATCGGCGCATTGATTTTAGGCGAACATTCAGAGGGTGTCGCCGTTATGCTGTTCTATCAGGTTGGAGAATGGTTCCAATCTTATGCGGTTTCCAAATCCAGAAAATCTATTGCCAGCCTGATGGATATTCGACCGGACTATGCGAACGTCGAACAGGACGGCAAACTGGTGCAGGTTGACCCTGACGAAGTTCAGATCGGTTCTGTTATCGTAGTAAAGCCGGGTGAACGTATCCCGTTGGATGGAACCATCATCAAAGGTTCTTCCGCTCTGGATACATCCGCCCTCACAGGCGAATCCATGCCTCGTGAGGTGGAACCGGGAATGGAGGTCATCAGCGGCTGCATCAACCAGACTGGTATCTTGACTATCCAGACAACAAAAGAGTTTGGGGAATCCACCGTAGCGAAAATCCTTGACCTGGTTGAAAATGCAAGCGATAAAAAAGGAAAAACCGAGAACTTTATTACACGCTTTGCCCGTTACTACACGCCTGCGGTGGTGTTTGCCGCCCTTGCGCTGGCAGTCCTGCCGCCGCTTATTACTGGGCAGGCGTTTGGCGTCTGGATTTACAGAGCCTTGACTTTCCTGGTTATTTCCTGTCCTTGTGCGCTGGTCATTTCCATCCCGCTTAGCTTCTTTGGCGGTATCGGCGGTGCTTCCAGGATTGGTGTTCTCGTAAAGGGCAGCAACTATCTGGAATCTCTGGCTCATGCCGAAGTTGTAGTCTTTGATAAGACTGGCACTTTGACCAAAGGATCTTTTGCGGTAAGTGAAATCCATCCCAATGGCATGAAAGAGGAAAAGCTTCTGGAGCTGGCGGCATACGCAGAGGATTATTCCAACCATCCTATTTCGCTCTCGATCAAGAAAGCCTATGGGAAGAAAATCGACAACAGCCGTATTTCCAACGTGCAGGAAATTGCCGGTCATGGTGTGCAGGCTGTCATTGACGACAAATCGGTTCTGGCTGGCAACGCCAAACTAATGGAAAAGGAACACATCAAGTACAAACCGTCTGTTTCCATTGGTACAGTGGTTTATCTGGCCTGTGACGGAAAATATGCCGGGTGTATTGTCATCGAAGATGAAGTCAAGGAAGATGCACCGGCAGCTATTAAGCTGCTGAAATCTTCCGGTATCCGCAAAACTGTTATGCTGACCGGTGATGCAGATGCGGTTGGGCAAAAGGTAGCCGGCCGCCTTGGTCTGGATCAGGCATATACCGAACTGCTCCCGGCTGACAAGGTTGACCGTGTGGAAGATCTGCTGAAGCAGAAAAGCGAAAAGGGCAAGCTGGTCTTTGTCGGGGATGGTATCAATGATGCCCCTGTGCTGGCAAGAGCCGATGTAGGTATTGCTATGGGAGGTTTGGGTTCCGACGCTGCTATCGAAGCTGCCGACGTCGTTCTGATGACGGATGAACCGTCCAAGATTGCCGCCGTTATGAAGATTGCCCGTAAGACCATTGGTATTGCCAATCAGAACATCGTATTTGCCCTGGGCGTTAAATTCCTGGTACTGGTTTTAGGCGCTTTGGGGTATGCAAATATGTGGGCGGCGGTATTCGCTGACGTAGGTGTTTCTGTCATCGCTATCCTGAACGCAATCCGGGCCATGCGTGTGAAGCAGCCGAATATGACTGCGTAAAGAAAATACAGGTTGGAGAATAAAAGCAGAAATGCGCCGCTGTTTTCTTCTGCGGCGCATTTCTCTATTACAAATCAGTCGGACATGATATTTCAAACAACGCATCTATGGAACGGTGCAGCAGCTTTGCCTGTGGCGTGTCGGCTAAAGAATAATAGACTTCCTTTCCGTCCCTCCGGCTGGATATAATGCCACTTTTCTTTAGTATCCGCAGATGATGAGATACAGCCGGGGCACTCATATCAACAGCCGCCGCAATATTGCAGACACATTCGTCGCAATGGCACAAAAGCCATAATATCCGCAGGCGTGTCGGATCTCCAAGCTGCTGAAACAGAAAAGCTATATCCGTGAAGTCCTCTGTGTGAGGCATTTTATTTAAAACCCGTTCCATATTCTGCCCGTGGTTATGAGGTAAATTATAATGCGGCATAAGGCTCAGCTCCTTCCTGAAATAATGATACCTGCATCGATTTTATCTGTCAAACAGCTTATATAGATTGGAGAAAATACATGGACAAAACAGAAAAAATTGTTTCCGCAATTCCCAGCGCTGCCGAATTGGAGCAACTGGCTGAATTGCATAAGGCAATGGGCGACCATACCCGAATGCGAATCCTCTGGCATCTAACGCAGAAAGAATACTGCGTCAGTGATCTTGCCAAGGAAATCGGTGTTACAGAATCCGCTTTATCCCACCAACTCCGTGCATTGCGGATTGTTCGATTAGTCCGGTCACGCAAAGAGGGAAAGAAAGTAATCTATTCCTTGCAGGATGAACATATCGGATGGGTACTGGAAGAAACCTATGCCCATATTTCAGAAAGATGAAAAGGCAGCCCCTGCGTTGTGGGCAGGGGCTGCGCTGGGCGCTCGTTACAGGTTTTCGTAGGAAACCAACTGGCTCATCGGGATACGCTGGGAATCGAAACGATTGGTGTCAGCGTCCTCCTCATCTGAGTAGCCGACAACCAGGATGTTGACCGGCTCCAAGTTGGCCGGGAGGTTAAATTCCTGCTTCAGCACATCAGGCTGGAAATAGCAAACCCATACCGTGCCAAGTCCCAGCTCTGTGGCCTGGAGCATCATGTGATCTGTCAAAATGGAAGCGTCGATGTCACCGCTCTGCTTCTTATCGAAAGGCCGTGTCCATGCCTTGTTGTGATCGGCGCACACGATGATTGCCAGGGGCGCACCGTAGATGCCCGCTGCCTTGCTGATTTTGGCAAGGCCCTCCTCACTCTGAACGACAAGCAGATGAACCGGCTGGAGGTTCGCCGCAGTCGGAGCCACATGAGCGGCTTCCAAAATCTGCTCCAGCTTTTCCGGCTCAACTTTCTGGTTAGTGTAACTGCGTACCGAGTGACGCTGTTTTGCGATATTGATAAAATCCATAGTATGAAGTCCTTTCTGTAATCATGTATTGTGTCAAATCAACCGTTGAATTTATTGTAGCACTTAGAATGAAAACCGCAAGAATGCACTTTTTTGATAGGCACTATCCCAAAAGATAGCATCTTGCGTGAAAGGAGTTATCTTAAATGAAATGCGAAACGAACCCAAATAACTGCCCTATTGAAGTAACATTGTCCTTAATCGGCGGCAAATATAAGCCGGTAATTCTCTGGTTTCTGATAGACCATCCCCTGCACTATGCTGAATTGCAGCGACTCATACCAAAAGCAACCCCTAAAATGCTCTCTCAACAGCTCCATGATCTGGAAAACAGTGGTATCATTCATCGTGAAGTTATACCGGAAAAGCCACCAAAAACTCTGTATTCCCTCACTGCTTTTGGCAGGAGCCTTATCCCTATTTTGGACGCAATGTGCCAATGGGGAAACAGTTATCTGGACGGGCTGGATGTTCAGGCACCATGCTGTCAAAATCATAACTCTCAATAATACAAAAATTGGGTAATCGCCTTTTCATGGTAACTACCCGTATGTTGTGCTTTGTTAGAATGTGTTGTATCATAAGAACCAAACTGTCATAATATGAGCCAATAAATCTGGAATTTGTAAAGGAGATATAAGATGAATATTAGAAAAGCAATAATAGATGATTTATCAAGAGTAGCTGAAATATATGTATTCAATAATAGGATTAATTTTTTCCCTATATTCAAAGATGAAGTTTTTTCCTTTGGTGAGTTGCAAGTTGTTCCATTGATAGATAATTACTTCAAAAGAGAAGATATTATCGAAAACATATATGTATATGATAACGGAATAATAAAAGGGTTTATTCAAATGAATGGAGCAGAGATTTGTAAATTGTATGTAGATACATCTTTTCAGAGCGAGGGAATTGGCAATGAGTTAATTGAATTTGCAGTTAGAGAACTCTACGCAGATAACTTATGGGCATTAGAGAAAAATGTTAGAGCAATTTCTTTTTACCAAAGGCATGGCTTTCATTTAACAGGTCAGAAAAAATTTGAAGAAGATACCACAGAGTATCTTGTTAAGTTAGAAAGGTAAATTGTATTTTAAGTGTAATGATAGGATACCTTGCGCATTTAGGAACAGATCAAATAAAGAAATGCCGGATGCAGCGTCCGATGGGCCGCTACGTCCGACACTTCTAGAAAGAAAATTGAGAAATCAAATTTGGGATTGCCTAATATAATTACACAGCGCAACAAAGTCAACATCTGGACTTTTACCCAAAATATTTTTCAAGCTTTCTTCCGCCTTTTTATGCAGCTCCGGCTTTTTCAGATCATCCAGCAGAAAGAAAATGTTGAGCCGCCTGCCAATCGTAAAAAGAAGTTTTTCATCCGGGGATAAAGACAAAAACCGATCAATCGCCGATAGCATTTCCTGTTTCTCTGTCCGCAAATTGCCCCGGACTTCCAGAAGAAGATTGATGATGTGTTCATTTACATAGTAGCTGTCCATCGCTTGTAACTGCTGCAAAAACATCTTTTGCTCTATTACAATTTCTTCTTCTGATTGCAAGGTGAAAGAGCCATCACGGACGAACTCCCCCAGCTTGGATTCCGGTTTAATACCCGTAGCATGGACACGGATAAAATCAGGCTGGATCACGTTCAATGCTTTTGCCGTCTGGATCGCATTTTCTTCCGATAACTCTTTACCGCCGATCCCAAGCAATATAAACTCTGACAAAATCATGTCAGCGTCTTTTGCCATGCAGCCACTTCGTACAACCGTATCTGAATCGAATCCTTTATTTATTAGTCTCAATATCTGAGCTGAACCGGTTTCCATTCCGCAGTAGAGATGATTTAGTCCAGCTTGCCGGAGTATCTTTAACTCTGCTGGAGTTTTCCGAGTGATACTATCCGCACGGGCATAGGAAGTGATGTATTGAATGTCGGGGAAATACTGATTGATTGCGTCCAATATGCGAAGCAAATAATCTGTTTTCAACACCAGAGCATCCCCGTCCTGCAAGAAACAGGAATTGATTTTCTTGCCCTGATAAAACTGGGCTTGCTGTCTAATGTCCTCTATGGTTTCGTCGATGGGACGCATGGAAAACTGCATGGATTTATAAAGCCCACAGAAATAGCACTTATTCCAATGACATCCTCTTGTAACTCGTATCAGTAGGCTATTACTCTCAGAGGGCGGGCGAATAGGCCCAATTTCTATATCTTTCATGAGTATATGTCCTTTCTATGTATTCATGTTTAGGGTATCATCCCGGACAAATCTAAACAAGAATGTACTTTTTTGAAAGGCACTATCCTTTTGGAAAGTAAGCGTCCAATAAGAGGGTGTATCGAAATTTCTGGCTGTTGCATGTAAACTATTGATTAGAGTTTTGGGAGTTGACTCTAAAAACTCTAAATCTAATCTAAGGAGCAGGCTTATGAATCTTTCTTCTTTGACTCCAGACAAACAGGTGAAACTTCAATACTGGCTGGATGTAATACGGCAATGCAGGGCCTCCGGACTGACAAATCAGATCTGGTGTGAACAACACGATATCTCTTTGAAAAGTTATTATTACTGGCTTTCCAAAATTCGAAAGCTTGCCCTGGAAGAACTGCCCCGCAAGAAAAACGGCATCCACATGTGTACAGACCAACAGTCAACTGCTTTAACGGAATCCCCGGCTGAGTTTGCGGAGCTTTCACTTCCGGACAGAAACATTTCCCGTTCCACTCCTGCAGCCATACTTCATATCGGATCCATAACAGTGGAACTTTATGAAGACACATCTGCCCAGATGCTGGAAAACATTCTGAAAGCCGTGCAGTCATGTTAGGAGAGCTTTCCCATGTGGAGAAAATCTATATCCGATGCGGCTACACCGATATGAGGAAGCAGCTCAATGGCTTGCTGGATATCATCCAGTACAACTTCAAACTGGATCCTTACAGCAATTCCTTATTCCTGTTCTGTGGAAAGAGGGCTGACCGGATCAAAGCAGTCCATTACGAAGGAGACGGTTTCTGCCTTTTATACAAACGGTACGAAAACGGACGTCTCCAATGGCCGCGGACCGGCAAAGAAGCAAAACAGATTTCTGATCAGCAGTTGCGCTGGCTTCTGGAAGGTTTGAACCCGGAGCAGCCAAAGGCGGTTCAGAAATGGCTCCCGCATAAGTCTGAAAATACTGAAAATCCTTAGAAATGCTGGGAAATCTGACGATTCTATGGTATAATAATCCTATCGAAGCGAAAGGGTTTTCAGGTTATGTCAGCTACGGAACAGGAGTATAAAAATCATATCAAAGAACTGGAACAGCAGGTCCGGCTCCTAAAAGAGCAGGTTGATTTCCTGACCCGTAAACTTTATGGAACAAAATCCGAGAAGACATCTACTCTCGAAATCGAGGGGCAGATGTCTCTTTTTAATGAAATCGAAACCTGTGCGGATCCTGATGCACACGAACCGGAGCTTGTTGAGATAGAGAAGCACCTACGTAAAAGGAAGTACACCGGTCAGCGGGAAGAACTGGTAAAAAATCTCCATCACAGCAAAGTACTCCATACCATAGATGAAAGGGAACAGATATGCGATAACTGCGGGAGTACGATGGTGAAAGTAGGGGAAGAATTCGTCCGCACGGAAGTACAGTTTATCCCTGCAAAACTCAAGGTGATTGACCATTACCGGGAAACGTATGAATGCAGGTCGTGCCGGAAAAACGGAACTCCTTATATGGAGAAGGCTCCGGTGCCATATCCTCCCGTCCTGCATTCTCTGGCATCTGCATCTACCATCACCTGGCTCATCCACCAGAAGTTTGAATTAAGCATCCCGCTGTACAGACAGGAAAAAGAATGGGAGGCTTTGGGATTACGTTTAAGCAGAGCGACTATGTCAAACTGGCTTCTGGTTGTCTATCGGGACTGGCTTGTACACATCGTCCACCGTCTGAAGCTGGAACTTCTGAAACAGAGATACCTTCATATCGATGAAACACATGTACAGGTGCTGAAAGAACCGGGACGGAAAAATACGTCCGATTCCTATATGTGGGTTTACTGTAGCATCAGAGATGCTATAAATCCCATCCGCTACTTCGAGTACCAGCCGGGACGAAGCGGGAAATATCCGGAAGCGTTTCTGAGGGAATATGAAGGTTATATCCATACAGACGCTTACTCCGGATACAATGCAGTTTCAGGAGTAAAAAGATGTCTTTGCTATACGCATCTGCGCCGGGCTTTCGTGGATGCGCTCCCAAAAGACATCCATAATTCGGAAGCATCAAAACCTGCGGAAGCAATCCTCCGTCTGAATCAACTCTTTAACATAGAGTCAGAGTTGGAGGCGCTCCCTCCTGATCAGAAGAAAAAAGAACGTCTTATCCGCGAGAAACCGCTTCTCGAGGCTTTTTGGTCATGGGCAGAAAAAAGTGCCATCGGAGAGCTGCCGAAATCCAAACTTTCAAAAGCTTTTCATTACGCCTTAAATAACCGTGAAGGTTTTTGGAATTATCTGGAAGACGGGAATTGTTCCATCAGTAATTCGCTTGCGGAAAACTGTATCCGTCCCTTTGTGATCGGCAGAAAGAACTGGCTGTTCTCTGGCAGTCCGAAAGGGGCGGAAGCCAGTGCAGGAATCTATACACTGGTAGAGACAGCGAAAGCGAATGGGCTTGCCCCGATGAAATATATAAAATATATCCTGTCCGACATGCCGGGGAGTGCTTTTCTTGAACATCCTGAATATCTGGATGATTATCTGCCTTGGAATCCTCTTGTAAAAGAATTCTGTCGATAACCGTTGACCTTTTAGTATAAAAGGCTGACGGTTATTTTTCTATACACTGTTTTATTTGACGCTTACTTTGGAAAGTAGCAAGATGCGGTACACGGGAGCAAATAACGAAAGATTTTGCAAGCAATGGAAAGGGATATCCTTTTGCCCTCCACCCCTTATGGGGCGGCTGGCAGAAGTTTATCCCTTTCCGCTTGTTGGGGAGTTCCCCAAGCCCCCGACAGAGTGCTGGCGCAACTCTGACCGAACACCACATAATTGTGGTGGCTACGCTTCGCTTATAAAAGAAAAAACCGGAAGCTGGGCACTATGCCACGGCTTCCGGTTTCCCTAATACCTTAGCGGTCTTGCTCCTGTTTTTTCTCTTGTTCCTGTTCTTTCTTTTCTTCCTGCTTAATCTGAAGCAGGCTGTCCACATTTGACTTGACCGCCTGCAATTCCTGATTTTCCTGCCGCAGCCGCTTGAAATCCTCATAGGCTGCTTTTTTCTTTGCCAGCAGGTCGGTGTACTCCGCTTGCAGCACCTTGACCGTCGGCAGCTTCTTCACACCCTGGGCATCAAATGCCCGCTTCGCCGCTTCATGCAAAAGCAGATCTGTTTCATGGGCTGCCCTAAACGCCGGTTTATCCGCCGCTTTGGTTTTCCGGTAAGCCAGATAGGTATTCCGGGTCTTGGCATAATTGATGATATGCGTCTTTAAGGCTGCGATCTGTTCCATACGATGTTCCATCTGCTTGATAGAGGTAGAAACCGCTTCAAAATCTGCCGTAGCCGTTTCCACTCTGGCTGCCAGAACATCATACTCCGTGATACCATGCTCTGTAAGGTAGTTGAGGGTCTTTGCGGCCTCTTTCAGATTGTGAATCTTCATCCACCGCTCCATGCCAGGGCCACGCCCTTGCAGGCGGGCCTGAATGTCCATAAGCAGATTGATACGGGTATCCTTTTCCAGATTGACTTTCTTTTTACGGCGGGGTAACTGGGTCTTTCCAATGCGCTCTTGCAGGGCTTCCAGCGTGTAATCGGCTCCCAGTGTCCGGGAGCGGGTAAAACGCTCCTGTCCCTGGGCACGAAATTTCAAAATCTTTTTACTCTGGATGACCTCATAGCCCTCCTGCCGCATAGCTTCCAGAAATTCATCAAAAGTCTTAACCGCAGGCAGTATCCGGTCAATATTTTTCCGCAAGAGATTTTTCCAACTCGTGCCGGTTTTCTCTGCCGCCCACTCCGCATAGTGCTTGCCTTTTTCCTGGGGTTCTTCAATGATGTTCAGACCAAATTCCTGGCATATCCGGTCATTGGCTTTCCGCAGAGGGAGAAAGCTGTTTTTCACATTGTTGAACTTGTGGGAGCAGTCCAGAGCGGTGCTGTTAAATTCGATGTGATTATGGATATGCTTCTTATCCACATGGGTCGCCACAATAAATTGATGTTCTCCACCAGTAAACTCCAAAGCCAATTTATATCCCAGCTTATTGGCATCCTCCGGCGTGATGGTTCCCGGCTCAAAGGACTGGATAATCAGATAAGAAATCACATCCTGATCCGGGGCACGTTTGCGCCCGGTTGTAGCGGTATAAATCTGCTTGGATACCGCAAATTCCTGCCATGCCGTATCCGGGGAACACTGATAGCCAGTGACCAGTAAGCCGCCGTCTGTTTTCTCTGGATTCTTGTCATAGTCCAGCCGGTCTTTTAACACAGCGGCAATGCTGCGCCCCTCGCTGGCATGGCGGGGTTTGAGTTTTGAGATCGCCATACAGCGGCTCCTTTCCTGTAAAATCATAACAGCCGCAGACCATATTTTGTGATCTGCGGCTGTTATTTAAATTTTTAGTTTTGAAATTCTCTCAACACTGTTGAGAGTTTTGTCTTTCGTCCGCCGCATCATATAATTCTTCCAGTTTTTTCTGCAAAATTTCTTTGCTGATTAATTTGGTGCGGTATTCAGAAATCATGGTGGAACTCATATTACGGCTCAACGCATATTCCACTACATCTTCATCTTTACTTTTGCAAAGAATAATGCCGACACTTGGATTCTCATGGGGTTTCCTTATATCACGGTCTAATGCTTCCAGATAAAATTCCATTTTACCCAAATATTCTGGTTTGAAATCGTCAATCTTTAAGTCAATGGCAACCAGACACTGCAATTCCCGGTGGTAAAAGAGAAGATCCACAAAGTAATCATTTTTCCCAACCTGCAAATGGTATTCTTCACCCATGAAGATGAAATCACGGCCAAATTCCAAAAGAAATTGCTTCATGTTCTTTAAAATGGCCTGCTTCAAATCAAATTCTTTATACGGCTCCGGCAAATTCAAAAATTCCAACATATACAAATCACGAATCATGCCTGTATTTTCCGTATGGTCAATTCCTGACGGCGCTTTCCCATCAGACAGAAGAAGCCTCTCATAGTAACCGCTGTCAATCTGGCGCTCCAGTTCCCTTGCCTTATATTTCTCCTTAGAAGCCAGCTTTAGATAAAATGCCCTTTCTTCATCTGTCTTGGTTTTTGACATAATGTGAAGATTGTTCGACCATGTATTTGCTCTCAACAGTGTTGAGAGTTCTGGCTTATCCTGATAAGTTTCAAAAAACTGTTTCATGCGCCAGATATTCTGTGCCGAATATCCCCGAATGCCGGGTTCCTTAGATAGAATATACTGGGATAATTGCTTTACAGTAGAACGTCCCCATCCATCTTGCTGTGCTTTCTCCGAAACGAATTTTCCGATGTTCCAATATAGACTGATGATGGTTTCATTTACCTTATAAGCAGCTTCTTGTCTTGCCTGCTCAATAATCTGCCTGATTTTTTCAAAATCGTCAACGTAAACGGGTTCCAACTCATTCATTTTGTGAACCTCCTTAAAAATCATAACCGTCTTATTATTATATCTGTAAAAAGGATTCTTGTACAGCTAAAATCCGGGCACGGCAGCTTGAAAATACTGCCGTGCCCGGTAGGGGTTATACTGTTAAATTGCCTTTAGCATACTGTTTATATCGTCCACTCGTTCTGTTAGCCAGACAACCGCCCCCGGCAGCCCATAGGGGCTTATCGCCCAGGCCAAAACCGCAAAGCCGAGAAAGCCATGCCATTCTCCGATGAACAGCATCAGGACTCCGAACAGAAACAAGGCTCCGGCAATCACATTCAAAACCATGCCGGAAAACAGACAGAAAAACCGTGCAAAAGCTACCAGCAGGGTCAAGATCAAGGTTACAGGGAACAACGCCAGCTTTATTAAAAATCTAATCATACCGGATACCTCCTTGAATCAATTCTCGTTGCAAGCTCACCATATCGCTTTAAAGTCATAAAGTCAAGTAAAACCTGTCACAAGTCCTCAAACTTGGAGAGCAGGGAGCTGAACGCTCCCCACAGTTCTCCGTATCTGGTTTTTAAATCTGCGATGTCCTCCTCATACAGATTGCCGGTGCTGTTCACACGCCTTGCGATCTGGTTCAAATTGTTGGAGCAGGTGCGCAGCAGGGCGGCCAGTTCCTTAACGTCTGTCATATCTACCCGGACAACGTAGCCGTCCACCGCCATTTTTCTGAGGTACGCCCTCTGGTTGTGCGTGCCGAGCAGTTCCATCTTTTTGTCAATGATCTCTTTTTCTTCGGACGATACCTTGAAGTACAAGGGAATGGTGCGTCCGCTGCGTGGATTCATTAGATTGCCACCTCCATCTCTTTATCTTTCTTTGGTGCTGCACTGGCGGCGGACTCCACACCCATGCGTCGCAGGAGCCGCTTGATGGAAGTCTTGCCGTCATGCTTTTGCCGTTCCCGGCTGTTTGGTTTGTCTTTGCCGCCGATGTTTAACGCCACATTTAGGGCAGCCAGACGCTCCGATTTTTCCGCAAGCTCCGCTTCCTGGGGGAATGGGCGCTTGACCTCAACCTTGGCGTCCTCCATCTGCTGGAGTAGGTTTCCAAGAACCGTCTGATGCTGTTCCAGGTTATCCCGCATTCCCTCCAGCACATTGTCCATACGGGTGATGTTGCCAAAGGGGTCGCTGCCCGGTTCAAAAGTATGGGAGCGGGTATGCTTCAAAGTAATCTGAAGCTTCGGGGACAGTCCGCTGTCGGATACCCATAACGTCATGGGGAACCCACGATATTCGCCCAGTTCCACCTTGTCGCTCAAATCTTTCAGGCTTTCAAACGCAGCGATGATCGCTTGGCCTGCTTCTTTCTTTTCGGTGTAAGTAGTGCCCATGACCGTCATGGAAAAATGCTCCTTATCCGGCGGCGTATGGGCTTCCAGGTGCCGGATGTCCGTTTCCAGGTCAGCAATCGTTTCCTGTTCCCGTTTGATTGCCTGGGGATAGAACTTAATCAGGTTATCCTCCAGGGCGTACCGCTGGCTTTCATGGTTGGCTTTTAACAGCTTTAGCTTCGTGACCTGCCCATCCAGTTCGGTCTTTTCCATAATCCTGGGGTCTCCGGATGCCAGCGCCTTGACTTCCGCATAGGAAAGGGCAGCTTCGTCCACATCCTCACAGGAGCGGGACGGGTTCTTGCCGCTCATAAGCTGGCCGATGAATTTCTGCTTGTTCTCGATCAGCCCCCAGTTATAAGCGTCAAAGGTTCCCTCTGTCACATACTTAAAGATTTTGACACTCTTAAACTGGTTGCCCTGGCGCAGAATGCGCCCCTCACGCTGTTCGATGTCCGCAGGCCGCCACGGGCAGTCCAAATGGTGGAGCGCCGCAAGCCGTGTCTGGACGTTTGTGCCAGCCCCCATCTTGGAGGTGGAGCCTAAAAGGACACGCACCTGGCCTTTCCGCACTTTAGAAAACAGTTCCGCTTTCTGAACGTCAGTCTTTGCGTCATGGATAAAGGCGATCTGTTCCGGCGGAACGCCCTGCGCCATCAGCTTCTGTTTGATGTCATCGTACACATTAAAGGAGCCGTCCCCGTGGGGCGTGGAGAGGTCACAGAAAACAAGCTGGGCACCTTTCTGGGGTTCCGTATCCCGCCAGACTTGCAGCACATTCCCCACACAGGCATTGACTTTGCTTTCCGGGTCGTCAGGCAGTTCGGGATATGCCAGACGCTGATCCAGCGCCAGCTTCCTGCCGTCCGACGTAATCTTGAGCATATTGTCCTCCCTGGGTTCCACTAAGCGGTTTCTCACATCCTCCGCACGTTCCCCCAGTTCGGCAACCAGCTCTTTTTGAAACTCGCTGGGCTTTGTGACTACCGTGATATTTTCCGATGCCGGAACCGGCAGCTTTAACATTTCAGCAGTCTGGATGTCCGCCGCCTCTTTCCACATGGCCATCAGTTCCGGCAGGTTGAAAAACTTGGCAAACCGGGTCTTGGCGCGGAAACCGCCGCCCTCCGGTGCCAGCTCCAGCGCCGTGACCGTTTCGCCAAATGCTGCCGCCCAGCTATCAAAATGGTCAAGGCCGGTTTCTTTTAACAGGTCATATTGCAGGTAGCGCATCATGGTGTAAAGTTCCACCATGCTGTTGCTGACCGGGGTTCCGGTGGCAAACACCACGCCTTTCCCTCCGGTCAGATCGTCCAGATACCGGCACTTGGCAAACATATCACTGGATTTCTGGGCTTCGGACTGCCCGATACCGGCAACATTCCGCATTTTTGTTGTGAGGAAAAGATTTTTAAATCCGTGTGCCTCATCCACAAACAGCTTATCCACGCCCAGTTCCTCAAAAGTGACCACATCATCCTTGCGGCTCTGGTCATTTAGCTTTTCCAGTTTTGCCTGCAAGGATTTCCGGGATTTTTCAAGCTGTTTGATGGTGTAGCGTTCACCGTTCTGGGCTTTGGCTTCCTCAATGCCGTCAATCACCTGGTCGATCTGCTCCCGCAGGATTGCCTTCTGCCGCTCCGGGGAGAGGGGGATTTTCTCAAACTGGGAATGCCCGATCACCACCGCATCATAATCGCCGGTAGCAATCCGGGAGCAAAATTTCTTCCGGTTCTGGGGTTCAAAGTCTTTCTTTGTGGCAACCAGCACTTTGGCACCGGGATAGAGCCGCAGAAAATCTGCGCCCCATTGTTCCGTCAGATGGTTAGGAACCACTACAAGGTTTTTCCGGCATAAGCCCAGCCGTTTGCCCTCCATAGCCGCCGCAATAATTTCAAAGGTCTTGCCAGCGCCCACACAGTGGGCAAGCAGGCTGTTCCCGCCGTAAAGCATCCGGGCAACGGCATTCTGCTGGTGAGAGCGCAGCTTGATTTCCGGTGTCATACCGGTAAAGCGGATATGGCTGCCGTCATATTCACGGGGTTTAATGCTGTTGAAGATCTCATTGTATTTCTGGCACAGCACTTCCCGGCGCTCCGGGTCTTTCCATATCCAGGATTTAAAGGCTTCCCGCACCATTTCCTGTTTCTGCTGGGCCAGCATGGTTTCTTTCGTGTTGAGGACACGCTTTTCCGTGCCGTCTGCATCGTGGATGGTGTCATACACCCGGCAGTCCCGCAGATTCAGGCTGTCCTCAATGATAGCATAGGCGTTCTTGCGCTTGGTTCCGTAAGTCACATAGGCAAGGGTATTGTTCGTACTGTCACGGGTCTTGCCGCTGATGTTCCACTCGCCGGTAGCGGCGGAATACCGTGCGGCAATGGTATCGCCCCTGAGATAGCCGGGGGTCTTTAAAAGTTCATAGGTAAACTGGGTGTAATACTTCGGGTCAATCCAGGTTGCGCCGATCCGCACATCAATCTCAGCCGCAGAGAGGTCTTTGGGCTGTGACTGCTCCAGCGCAGATACGTTGACCGCATACGCCGGGTCATGTTCCGCCGCAGCCCTGGCAGCCGCCAGCTTCTTCCGCACGTTGCCGGAAAGGTACTCGTCAGCGTTTTCCCAGCCCTCCAGCGGATGATCCAGCCCTTTTTCCGGGTTCTTAAAGATCACGCCGGAGAGTTCCTTGGCAATCTCCAGTTCCTCACCGGGACGGTCTAATATCTCCGCCATAAAGGAAAGGTCAACCCCGGCCCGCTCCCCAATGGACACCGCCAGGGCTTCCACCGGGGTATCCACATGGTCAATGCGCTTTTCCTGGTTGATGGTGCGCTTGGAGAACATATCCGCTTTGCGCTCCAGGTTCCTGTCCTCGTCCAGTACTTCCAGGGAACATAACAGGCAGTAGGAGCTGTCCTGCTCAAACGCACGCTTGTTTCCGGTGCTGTTGAGAAGCCCCCATTTTGCGGTGAAGCTGTCATAAGCCGAGTTCAGCCGTGCCTGAAGCTGTGCAATCTGCGCATCGGAACCGCCGTTTAGCTGGGTTTCAATTAAGTTCCGGGTAATGTCCCGCAGGGCGATCATGCCCCGGATGCGCTCCTCCGTGGCAGCCGGGACTTCGACCGGAATCAGCCCGCCATCTTCCTTGTAGTAAAGTTTTCCGTTTGCTTCGGTGTAACTGAAATTGCGGACTTCGGCAGGGGCGTCCAGGGTTTCGGCATCCTGCTCCGGTGCCGCCGCTTCCTGCATCAGCAGGGCTTTGTCCGGTGCGCTTAAATTTGCCACCGCAGCGGCAAGCTGTTCTTTTAAGTCGGCATCCGGCAGCGGCTTGCAGGCAGTTTCCTGCCCGTAGGGGCCGCTTTCCCATACCATAGAACCCAGAACCATTTCCGGGTGCTGTTCAAAATATTTGTTGACGGGAATACCGTCAGCGGTCTGGGAAACATCTACCCAGTCCGGCATCTGTTCCGGCGGTGCGGCCCGCTTCTGCAAAAAGATGATGTCGCTGGTCACTTCCGTACCGGCATTTTTAAACGCATTGTCCGGCAGGCGGACAGCGCCCAAAAGGTCGGCTCTCTCTGCCAGGTATTCCCGGACGGCGGTGTTCGGCTTATCCAGTGTGCCTTTTGATGTGATAAATGCCACGATACCGCCTGGGCGCACTTTATCCAACGTCTTTCCAAAGAAATAATCGTGGATGAAAAAGTGCTGCTTATCATACCGGGCGTCGGCTATCTGGTAGTTGCCAAAGGGCACGTTGCCCACCGCCAAATCAAACCGGTTATCGGCAAAGTTGACACGCTCGAACCCGTCCACTGTGATATGCGCCTGGGGATAAAGCTGCTTGGCGATCCTGCCCGTGATGGAATCCAGTTCCACGCCGTAAAGGGCAGTATCTTTCATGGAATCCGGCACCATGCCAAAAAAATTGCCGGTGCCCATCGCAGGCTCCAGCATGGTTTTTGGTTCTAAGCCCATCTGCTCCACGGCATGATAAATGCTTTCAATGATGACCGGTGCGGTGTAATGGGCGTTTAGGGTCGAACCTCTGGCGGCTTCATATTCAGCCGGTGTTAAAAGCCCTTTCAGTTCGGCATATTCTGTTTTCCACTTTTCATCGGAACCGTCAAACGCCTGGGGAATGCCGCCCCAGCCCACATAACGGGACAGGGTTTCCTGTTCCTCCGGCGTGGCGTTTCGGCCATCGGCTTCCAGTTCCTTTAACAGCCGGATAGCAGCCACATTCGCCTGATACTTTGCTTTCGGGCCGCCCACTCCCAGATCGGGAGCAGTAATGCGGTAATTTTCTGCTTTAGGCGGTTGGGGCTGCACAGGTGCTGCCGGTTCGGACGGCTCCGACAGCGGAGCGCCGGATGCAGCCAGTTCTTCCAGTTCCTTGTCCCGAGCGTCTTTGACCAGTTCCCGGACGTAAGACACCGGCTCATTCCTGAAAACCGGGAATCCGGTTCCGGCCGCAAAGGTATCATCCCGCAGGCTGACCGAACCAAAATCATAGTCCACGCTGTCAATGGTAAAAGTGCGTCCCTCGTCTGTGACCTGCATCCCAATGGGGATATAGTCTGCAATCTCCAAGACTTTCTGGACTTCGTAGGTTTCTCCCTCCGGGTGGGCAAACAGGGCGCTGTTTCCGTGCTGGAGCAGCTTTTCCCCCAATGCCTGCCAGCTTGCGGCAGAGCCGGTGACGGCAGTTTCTCCAAGTCCCGGTATTTCTCTGGTAACGATCTTGCTCCCCAGGGCTTTGGCGGCAGTTTCCGCATCCTTGCCATAGAACAGGTACAGATCATCCACTCGGACACCTGCCATATGGCCGGGGTATTCTGCTTTGATCTTTAAGTATTCTTCGGTCAGCGGCGTAAGGTTCGGCTCCGGCTGGGGGCTTTCTTCCTCTGACGGTGCGCCCGCACGGGTTTCCCTGTCAGTACGTTCCGGCTGGGGCAGGGTACTTTCCTGTCCGGCTTCCTTTAAGGTCAGTGTGCGCCCCAGGGCGGTATAAGTTTCGCCGTTATCCTGGAAGAACATCGCAGGCAGGCCCGCCGTCTGTAACCGGTCAGCGGCTTCCTGCCAGCCCTCCCGGATACCTGCCACGGTCACTTCGCCTATTCCCGGCAGATCAACCGGCAGAAGCCAGGATACCGGCACCGCTTCAAAGGCAGTCCGGGCATCTTCACCGTAAAACAGGCAATACCCGCCGTTTTGGATACCGACCAATTCTTTCGGGTGCTTTTCTTTTAAGGCGTTGTAGGCATCCACATGGGGTAAAAGGTTTGTAGAGCCAGACGTTTCAGCCGGTTCTTCCGGTTCTGTCTTTCCCGTTACCCACGCAGGAGCATCGGAGTCATTTTCGTGCTGTTCCACGCTGGTACGGCGATCCGTTACCATATCCTGATAAGTACGCTCTAAAATATCGTCGATTAAGTATTCCCTGAAATCCGGCAGCGTGGTGTAGGCTTCATAAAGGGCGGGACGGCTGTCTTTCAGACCGGACAGCAGTTCGTCCAGTTTTGCTGAAAGTTCTTCCTGGGCATCCAGCACATCTGTATCCCGGTCACGCAGGAAAGGATAGATCTCACTCTGTTCGATCAATCCGATCAGTTCCGGCAGCGCCGCTTCATAAAGCTGTTTCGGGGTAAGGGCTGCCTGTTCCGTTGCCTGGGCAAGCACTTCCTTGTGCAGACGGTTATGGAAAGCGGACACATCAAAATAGGCTTTGGTCAGTTCCACATCGTCCACGGCAAGCACCGCCCGCCTGATAGCGGCGTCGCACTCGATTTTGATATTTTCCTCATCGGAATTTTCCAGGGCGTTGGCAAAGGCGTTATCCTGTAAGATCTGGGCTAAGACCACGGGCTGGAATTGCTCATAAATATCCCGGACAGTGCGCTTTGCCGGTTCCGGCTCCAGGGCGGCCTCCGCTTCGTCACGCTCCAGCATAGACCGGGTGTGGTCTGCCAGTTCCTCCGGCTTCGGGGTTTCACTTCCCAATTCCTCAAAAGCGTCATTCAAATATTCTTCAGAAACCACAAGCCCTTGTTTATCCAACAGTTCCTGTGCCTGTAAAATGATTTTCTCACGGGAGGATGGAGCATCCGGTTTTTCCGGTTCCGTCTGCACCGCACTTTCCGAAAAATCAAAGGAAAGCTGTTCCGGTTCGTCCGCTTTTGCCGTTTTGAGGCTCTGGCTCTTTAACCGCCGCAGGGCAGACTGGGCGGCATCCAGGGGCTTTTGTTCCCGGCTGGCTTTCGGCTGTTTCGCCGGTGCCGCCTTTTGGGGCATATCCGCCGCCCTTTGGATCAGCGAATAGGAGCCGTCTTTGTAAGCGGAAAGCCTGTCATACGCCCTGGTGCAGACTTCATAGCCATACTGTTTGGGTGTCAGGGACTGCAAGCCGTCTTTCATCACAGACAGCAGGCCGTCCACCTGCGCCGGATTATCAAGCATGGGGCGAACCTGCTTCCAGCCGTCAAAGAATCCCTCCACCTGATAAGGACGCTGTTCTTTGGCTGCATAGTGGAAAAAGGAATCCACATCACGGGAGAGGATAAAACGCTCATATTCCGGGAACCGTGCCTTATCGTCCGGGGTAAGGAACCGCCCGCTTTCCATAAGCTGATGGATATGGCGCTCGGCCTGGTTCCAGTTCAAAGAAGTTTCCGCATAAGGCTTCCCGTAGCTGCGCTTGATCTTCATGCCTTTGGCATCATGCCAGGTATCACGGATAGAGCTGCCACTGCCGCCAGTGCCAAAAGACTCTTTCAGATAATCCTGTCTTTCTTTGCGGTCTGTGTGATTCTGGAAAAACACATACGCCGCCAGCTTGCTGTCCGAATAGCCGCCGCCAGGGGCAAGCACCTCATTGATTTCGTCCTCTGTAATGAAAGTGGGGCGTTCTTCCTTGAACTGCCCATCCAGGGGAAAGACTTCTGCCGGGATCTGCGCCTGCTCAAGCCGGTGCAAAATGGCGTTGGGGCGGTGAAAATGGAACCGCAGGATTTCCCGGTTCTCCTGGTAAGCATCGCAGAAGCCCTCCATTTCTTTTACAACAGCCGCCAACTGCTCCGGGGATTGCAGCAGCTTTTCTAACTTAGCCGTATCCTCCGGGAAACCGCCCCTCTGCATATAGACTCCATCCACAGTGGGGAGAAGTCCGGCTTCCTTTGCCCCATCGCCAAAATCCTGCCTAAGATACCAAAGCTGCGCCGCCAGTTCTTTAAACTCATTCCCTTTGACCTGGCCTGCCTGTTCCGCAGAAAGATATTTACCGGTTTCCACCAGCCTGCGGATACGGCTTTCTACTTCCGTCCAGGACAGGCGCAGGCTCTCTTTGTCATAGCGGGCGCTTTTGCCGCTGTTGATAGAAAACCCGTTTTCATCAAACCAGACCGCATAGGGAGCGCCGCCTATGGTAAAGCCACGCCCGCCGGTGCCGAACTCTTTGCGTAAAGATACCGCCATTTCTCCCGCAGGAGCGCCAGCCTGATACTGGGCATAAATACGGAGCGCCCCGGCAGGCTCGTTGGTTCCGGCAGACAAAATCCGCTCAACTGCCTGCTCCGGCACCATGCCCACAGAAAAAGCGGGGGTGCTTGCCTCCGCTTGTGACTGGGCGATCTGTTCAATCTGTTCCTCCACGGTGGGGAACAGGGACATTTGTGTAAAAGTCGGGCTGGCATCGGAATACGGGCCGTCCATCTCCACAGACGATAAAACGGCAGGCTCGCCGCCTGCCGTCCGGGTGTCTGTATTTAACTGTAAATCAGGTCTGCCATCACGATCTCCTCGGCTCTCTGCCGGATGTTGTTCATCCGCTGTACCCATTCCATCTGGTTGGCTGCTTTCAGTTCCTCCGTCACGCCCTCGCTCATCGCCAGTTCCGCCATCATGCTCTCTATCTGCTGGTTCGCCGCCTGGTCGATCTCCGTCAGATGTGCCCACAGGGTTCCTTTCAGCAGCATCGCCGTGTAAGCCGCTTTCCGGTGTTCCATCAGATATTTCTCCCTCGCCCTGCCGTACCGGGTCAGGGTTTCCGGTTCGTTCTCCCTGCTGTCCATCACGATGTTCGGAATCTGATAACCGTTCCGGTTGGTGTATGTCAATTCGCTCATCTTCGCCGCTCCTTTCACGCTTTAAAGTGTTAAACTGTTCATCTTTATTATAGGACACATCCGGCTGTTTGGCAAGGATTTTTTTCGCCTGTCTGACCTGTTCCAGTTGGATATTTTTTACCGCCTCACCGATCTCCATTAAAATGGTGCGGTTGGCTTCGGCGGTGGCAGTGCCCAGGCAGGCCAGGGTGCCCACGTTGTTAAAGTTCGTAATGCCCCGCAGATCGTCTGCGTCGATATAGAGGGAAGCGTCCAGCCCGCAGCGGGTTAAAACCGCATACTGGACGCTGGCTTTTATGGTGTCACGGAAAATGACCTCTATGTTGTGGTCGTCCAGTCCCTCTAAAAAGCTGTCCTCCACCTCATAGTGCAGGTCACGGAGATATTCCCCATAATGTTCCTCCGACACCTTTGAAGCCGCTTCCATCAGGCACTCGCCCAGGTCGCCGCCCTCCGGGATGCCAAACACTTTTGCCAGCCGTTCCATAACCGGGGCATGATAGGCTTCCTCCATTCTCCAAAGCCACGGGTCTTTGCCGCCTTTTACCCTATGGGTATCGGAAACATCGTGGACGTTCTGGATATAGGGCCTGCCGCCTGTGCCTTTGCGGATCAAGCCGATTGCATTGGAACCGGCGTTGACCCAGCGGTGCATCTTGTTATTCCACGTTTCAATGTCCGCACAGGCGACCGCATCCGGGCGCTGGATATAGATTAAAAGCTGGTCGTCAAAATCATAGCTTTTATAAAACCGGGATGCCGTGGTCAGAAACTTCTGCCAGTTTTCCGGTGTTCTTGTGACTTCCTGCTGGGCTTTCTGCGCCAGCTCGGAAATATACAAAAACCATCTGTTTGCCATTGTGACCTCCTTTCAAAAGAAAAGCGGCCAGTGCAGTGCGAAACCACACCGACCGCCGATAAATGATTATTGCTGTTTCCGTTCTTTATTTTTCCGGTTCATATCCTCCAAAACCTTTTTCTGTGCTTCAGACAACACCCTGGGCGGGGCAACCTTGACCCACTTCTTGGGAAGTGAGTATGTCAGGCCGCCGTAGCCATTGTCGCCGGTCTGCGTGACCTGCTCCGGGTGGCTCTGGCACAAGCTGTTCAGCGTGTTCTGCAAGCCTGTGTTGTAGGTATAAACCGCAGCAGTAGATTCACTCTCATTAAAGAGGATGATCGTTTCCTGCTCATACTTTGTTAATCTCATAGGCATTACCTCTCCAAATCTTTCCGCTTCGCCGGGGGCTTGGCTGCCGTATGCTGCTCCGGCTTTTTTGCGAGCTGCTCCCGGATCGAGGGCTTTTTCTCCGGCTTCTTTTGCGGCTGCTCCCTGGAAAAATCCTTTTCCCGCATCTGCCTAAAAGCGGTGATCCTGCCGGTTTCATCCGTGACAGGGGTATACATTTTCGGAATCTTAAACATCATGCCATCCAGACTGATACCGCCGTAATAATTCCCGTGGGCGTCCCGTTCTTTCTGAAGCAGCACGGTCTTATCGGAAAGGATAAAACCCTCCATTTCATGCTTATAGACCAGGCCGCAGGGAATCCCGCCAGACTGGGTAATGGCGATTTCTCTGCCCACCGGCTCAAAGGGATTCTCCACTGGCACATCCTCCACCACACGAAAAGCGGTAGGCTTGCCCCGTTTGCTCCTCTCGGCAACTTCATAGATATGGGCATCAATGTAGCTGCCGTTTACCCTGCGGTTGGAGGACTCATAAAAATCCGGGTTGGACGCACAGGGCGTTAAAAGGATACCGCCTTTGACAATGTACTGATCCTGGGTAATCTCACCGGGTTCGATATACCGTTCAAAGCGGTTGACCGGCACGACCCGCAAAATCGGCGTTTCCTGTTTTTGCTCCTGCATTTCCTGTGCCGCCAGCACCGCCGCACGCTTTTCCTTTTCAGCAGCTTCCGCTTGTTCCACTAAAAACGCATAGTCTATGGCTTCCAGCTTTGCCTCCTGCAAACGTTCATCGGAGAGCAGTTCATAGATTGCCCTCGACATGGAAAATTCCGGGTTGTCAAGCTGCCCGCCGTCCAATTCCTGAAAATCCTGATTGAAAAAGGTGTAATCGTAGCCGCTGTCACAGGTCTGGATTGCCAGGTAACGGGAACCGCCGTCAATGGATAATCCCGCTTCTTCCGGGTTTGGCAGGTTGTTGAGAATCCCGTCAATCATGTTGCAGTTTTGCTCCATGCTCATTTCGGCGGTTCGCAAAGCATTTTGCGGGGCGATTTCTTCCAGCCGTTTCATAAGTTCCTGTGCTGCCTGCACCGCCTGGGGATCACGGCTATCGTCGATAAAGCCCATCAGATAGTTTTTCAGCCCATCCGTTTTTCCCGCAAGCAGCATCGCTTCGGTATCCCGGATGTTCTGTTCTTTGTCCTCAACGGTATCCATGTACTCATAAGGGTCAAAATCCTCACCAAACTGGTCAAGGGCAGCCGCCAGCCCGTGAATCTCCTCCGGGGCAGGTACTTTTTCTTCATTCCGGTTTATATCCGCCATAGGTTACTCCTTTCCTTTGGTTTTCGGTCTGGGCGGCAGCTCTATCTTGTAATTCACATACTTTTCGCCGGTATCCGCCAGCACCACCACAGCGTCATAGAGTACGCCCTTTTTCTCGCTGAACAGACCTTTCATCTTGATACGCCCATTCTTTAAGAGTGCCGCCGCCATCGGTTTGGTCAGTTCCTTGTGCTTGGAAGTGAAAAAGCGGTCGTCTTTCCACATGGAAAACTGGCACTCCCGGTTGGAGCAGAAAAAATTCTTCTTGCTCTCCAGCACATCAGAGCCGCAGCGGGGGCATTTCCCGATAACCTCCCTCTGTTGGAACAGGGAAGTATCCGCTTTGACGGCACTGTACTGGGCAACCAGATCGGACACCATCTGTTCAATGCCGCCCATAAACACATCGGGAGCCTGTTCGCCACGCTCCACAGCTTTTAAGCCAGCTTCCCACTGGGCGGTCAGCCTGGCGGACTTCACACTGTCCGGCAGCACCACAATCAGGTTGAACCCCTTTTTGGTGGGGAGAAGCTGCCTGCCCTTGCGTTCCAGGAAACCGCCACGCACCAGCTTTTCCAGCACACCGGCACGGGTGGCAGGTGTGCCCAGGCCCGTGCGCTCTGCGCCCTCGATCTCGGCAAATTCTTCGGCGCTGGCGTGTTCCATAGCCGATAAAAGCAGATCTTCCGTGAAGTGCCGGGGCGGGCTGGTGGTTCCCTCTTTGGTAGAAGCCCTGACCTGTTCAAAGGTCTGCCCCTCTATAAGCGGCGGCAGGGCTTTGGCGTCCTCGTCCTTGGAATCGTCCTCCGGCTTCTTTTTCAGCGTGGCAAAAAAAGCCTGTTCTATCTCCTTAAAACCGGGCGATACCACCACACGCCCCTTTGCCGTAAAGGTAACGCCGCCGCAGAGAAGAACAGCCGTGGTATCCTCATAAAGATGTTTTTCCCCCACGGCACACAACAGCCGCACCGTTACCAATGCCAGGATATTGCGCTCCCCGGCAGGAAGTGAGGAGAGGTCAGCGCCGGAAATCTGCTTTGTGGGCAGTAATGCGTGGTGGTCGCTGACCTTGCTGTTATTGATGACACGGGACGCATCCACGCTGAGAGCCGCCACGGAAAATGGCAGGGCGGATGCCGCCAGCTCACACAGCTCTGGAATGGTGTCTTTCATATCCTCCGTCAGATAGTTGGAATCCGTCCGGGGGTAGGTCAACAGCTTTTTCTCATACAGTGCCTGGGCGTAGTCAAGCACCTGCTGGGCGGTATAGCCAAACAGCCGGTTCCCGTCCCGCTGAAGCGAAGTCAGGTCATAGAGCTTGGGCGGCTGTGTGGACTTCTGCTTCTTTTCCACGGACTGCACAACAGCCGCCTGCGTGCTGCAGGCGGCTGAAAGATGGTCGGCGGCTTTTCGGTTCTCACACCGTTCACTGGCGGCGGTAAACTTCCCGCAGTCCAGCACCACCGTATAAAACTTTTCCTTTTTAAAATCGGAAATGGCAGTTTCCCGGTCTACTACCAGAGCAAGGGTCGGGGTCATAACCCTGCCGATGTTCAAAGTTTTCCGGTACAGGGTAGAAAACAGCCTGGTGCCGGAAATGCCCACCAGCCAGTCCGCCTTGGCACGGCACAGGGCAGCTTGATACAAAAGATCATACTCTGCACCGGGGCGCAGGTTCTCAAATCCCTCCCGGATTGCGGAATCTTCCATACTGCTGATCCACAGCCGTTCAAAGGGCTTTGTGCATCCAGCATGGTCATAGACCAGCCGGAAAATCAATTCCCCCTCACGCCCCGCATCCGTAGCGCACACAAGGCTTTCCACATCCGGGCGGTTCATCAGGGAAACCAGCACCTCATACTGGTCTTTTTTATCCGGTGCCACCGTGTATTTCCATTCTTCCGGGATAATGGGCAGATCTTCATAGCACCATTTGGAATACCGGGCATCATAAGCGTCAGCCGCCGCCAGCCCGATGAGATGCCCCACACACCAGGACACCACATAGCCGTTACCCTGCAAATATCCCTGTCCACGTTCCTTTGCGCCCAGCACGGCGGCTAAACTCTGCGCCACGCTGGGCTTTTCTGCAATTACTAACTTCAAGCCGTTTTCCTCCTTTCGCTCATCAGCTTTTTGTAGCAGATACCCACACAGCGCCGCCCCTTGCCATAACCACAGTCATAGCAGGGGGAATCGGGGGCAGGTGCCGGCCTTTCCTCCGACACCTGCCGCCCAGCGGGTTTCTGCTGCATCATCCGTTCCAGTCCGGGGTTATTAGAAAACAAGGTCATCGTCGCCCTCGATGGGAATGTCCTCGTTATCTTCTTCATAAAGCCTGCGCTGTTCGGCTTCTTCTTCCTCGGAAAGTTCCTCCTGACCTGCATCCTCGCCGGTTGCTTCCTCATCTTCGTTGACAGTAGGCTCCTCCGGCCCCTCAAACTCAAAATCGTCGATGTCCTCGGCATCATCCAGATCATGCTTCGGCTTATAAACCTTGAAATAGTAGCCCAGGCCGCCAGCCGCCAGCGCAGCCACGATCATAAGGAACATCATACTGTTGTTACTCTTGGGGGCGGGCTGCTCCGGTTCGGGTTCCGGTGTTTCCGGTTCTGACGGTTCCTCCGGCTCGGCAGGAGCGGCGGGTTCCGGCTCTGACGGTGCGGTCGGTGTGACAGTCTGGCTGTCCATGTCTTTTTGTGCCAGCGCCATCAGGTCGCTTTCCGTTACGGCATTGAGGAAATACACATTTTCGCTGTCACGCTGCTTGTCGATAATAAGGTAAAACACATTTTCATCCGGGGTCATAATGGTATAAAACTCCTTGCCCTGTTCATCGGTAGCGTTATCAACCACCGTGGCGCTGCCATCCGGGGTAAACGGGTTATCCTCCGTTTCCTCCGTGGCAACCGGGCTTACCGCAGACGGGTCTTTTCCGGTATCCGCTTTATTAGAGGAAGAAATAGTGCCGCCGGTAGGCTTTGCCGTCTGCCCGGTAGAAGCAGTCCCGCCAGTGCCAGACTGTGAAAGCGTGGTGCCGGTGCCCCCGCCCGTGGGCGTTGTAACCGTGGATGCAGGGATAGACGGGCTGGTGGGAGAACTGGACGTCTTATCGCTGTCTTTTTTCGGTTCCTCATAATAGGGATTGTTAAGCTGGGTCATGCGGCTCTTATTTCCGGCACGGTCAGTGGCCTGGATCGTGATCTGCTCATAATTGTCCGCATAATCTTTCAGACGAATATCCAAGGTGCCATTATTCAGCTTGGAAAAAGAATTGCCGCAGACGTAGATTTTGTCCACGCCGGAGAGGTCATCGCTTGCTTCCACACGGAGCAGCTCGCCCTCAATCCCCGCACGGATTGTCGGGGCTTCCCGGTCAAAGACCTCAATGTAACGGTTCTTGGTGTGGGACTTTCCGTTTTTATCGGTTACGGTCACATAAATGGTGCAGTTTTCGGAGATTTCCAGGGATACCTTGTCTTTATCCACCAGATCGTCCGTTAAATCAATCCAACTGCCGCCGCTGTTAATCTTGGCTTCCACGGTATCCCAGCCGGTTTTATTGACATCCTTAATGCGGATTTCCACATTTGCCCGATTGGTGTACCAGCCGTCCGGGGCAAGAATGGAAATGGTAAACTTGGGGTCAGCTACTTCCGGCTCCTTGCCCTCGCATTTTGTCAGGTCATTCTTGCAGATCACGCAGCCTGTATTGACCGCACCAGCGGCACATTTATCGGTGCAGGTGCATTTTTCCGGTTCGGCAGGCTGTTCCGGCTCCGTGGGCGTGTCCGGTTCCGTAGGCGTATCCGGTTCCGTAGGCTGTTCCGGCTCCGTGGACGTATCCGGTGCTTTCCCGATGCACTGTGCCCGGTCAGACTGGCAGACAGCACAGTCAGGATTCACCGCACCCTCCTGGCACAGAACCGTGCAGATACAAGCTGCCGGTTCTCCTGCCGGGGGAGCGGTACACAAATCCATATCGGCAGCGCAGGCGGGGCACTCGGTATTGTGATCGCCCTTGGTGCATTTCTTCTCGCAAAAACAGGGCAGCGTGTTCGGCTCTGCCGCTTGCCCTTTGCAGGCATCGGCATTTTCCTTACACACCGGGCATTCCTGATTGGGAGTTTCCACAGAGCATTTCGTATCACAAATACAGGCAGGCGCATCGTTGCCCGATACGTCCTGCGCCGCAGCCATGCCCAAAAGGGGCATCGTCAAAAGGAAGATGGAGAGCATCATGCAGACCATTCCGGTCAGCCGCTTACTCCGCTTCATGTTCAGATTCTTCATGTTCGTTATCCTCGCTTTCCATAAAATCAGGCGTCCCGGCTTTAGAGCCACGGAACGCCTTGATAAATGCTGCCAGTTCCTCCGGGGCTACATCCAGCCCACGAACCATACCGACAATCTCCATATTTTCCAGTTCGGTCTTTTGCTGCTCCAGTTCCCTAAGCCGGGTCTGCTGGACAGCGATTTTTTCTTTTACCTTGTCGATCTCCGACAAGACTTTCTGCAACTTGTTACTCAAATCAAAACCTCCTTAATTTAATCTGCCGATGGCATAGAAATGCTGCGACCAATAGCTGCTGTCAGTCCTTGCGTACTGGATGGGCGACCCACAGTGAATCATCATATTGTTGCCGACGTAGATTCCCACATGGCTCACTGGCCCTGGGGAGTTATAAGTGCCAGTAAAGAAAATAATGTCGCCGGGCTTGGCTTCTGACATTGGAATATGGGCGCATTGGTTATAAATGCCCTGGGCGGTGGTGCGGGGCAGGTTGTGGACGCCGCTGTGCGTGTAAACGTAGCATACAAATCCGCTGCAATCAAAGCTGGTGCTTGGAGAAGAACCGCCCCAGACATAGGGGAACCCTAAGTATTTTTCGGCTTCTGCGATCAGTGCGGCAAAATCAGGGTCAGCCAGGGCTTCCCCCGGAATGTCGTAATCTTCACCGGCGCTTTCATTGGCGTAAATATCGCTGCCGAACAGATAAGGCTTATTCCCCTTTAAGGAAAGGGTGGCCGTATAGCGTTCTTTCTGCTCCTCGTCCAAGTTCTCCAGGGCAACCGCCCCGAACCCTTTATTTCTAAGGGTCACATAGAGGATGTAATACTCATATTCCTCCTCATCCTCCGTGGTTTCCCCTGTTTCCGGGTCGGTGGAAGTAACCGTGCGGGTTCTGATCTCCACCACCTCACGGGTGGTCAGGCTGTACTGCCTGTCGAACATGGCTTCCAGTTCTGCCTGCACCTGGGCAGGCGTAAAAGCGTCAAACTTTGCCGTCAGATAGGAAATCAGTTCATTGGGGTTATGCCCGATGCTGTCCACATCGTACCGGTATTCATCATAGCCGGGGTGGGTGCGCTCGATGTTCGCCAATTCATTTTGCAGAGCGGTTTCCAGGGCGGTGTAATTGGCTTCTGTCTGAATGATGTCGGGATCTTCCGAAGTGTAGGAAGTGCCCAGCACGGCGCTCATGGCTCCATCCATCATCACAGAGCAGGAAGAAAGGGACGAAAACACCATAATAATCAGCATGGCAATCGCACCAGCCATCACCAGCCCGCCTTTATGCTCCTGCACCGCAGTCGCCACGGTCTGACCGATACTGCCAAACATATCCTTTGCTTTCTGGACAAATGCCGAACCCGGTTTCTCAGCCTGCTTTGCTTTCCGAAACTCTTTGGCATACTGGCGCTTGATGCGCTGTTTCTGAATAAGACGCTTGACGGCATTTTCCTGCAATTCCGGGTTATCCCGGACAGCGGCACGATAAGCGGCACTGACATTCGCCCGGTTGACCTGGGCTTCCAGCTTCTCCACACGCTTATACGGGGCGTTCTGCCGGTACTTGCGGATTTCATGGCTGGCGAGAGCAGCGGCCCCCTCAGACGCAAGCTCTGTCCGATGGGCGGCTTTCGTACCCACGTTTTCTTCCTCCACCTGATGAATCTTGGAGTGGACGGTGGCACTGGCACTCTGTACCATGCGCCTGCCCGCCTTTTTCGGCAGGGTTTCCTGCCCACGTTTTTTCTCCACTTCCTCAAACCGGAGTGTGTGCTTCAGCCTGCTTTTTTCGGGATCAAGTTCTTTTTGCAGACGCAGTTTTTTCTTCTTAGGCACTTTCTTTTTCGCCTTTTCCAGCTTCGTACCCAAAACCTCCGCCTTGTGTTCCGCACGGGCAGCCCGTTCCTCCGGGGTGAAATTCAGCCGTTTGCTGCGCTCTACATCGTCAGCATCGTAGATGTTGGCTTTTTTCTTCATGGCAGACCTCCTTATGCTGCCAAATCCGCAGGCTTCGTGGTCATAACCTGGTACAGCTTTGTATCCGTGGGGAACTTATCAACAAAGGGAATAATCTTATCTCCAAAGAACAAAAGCCCCTCACCGGCGTCACTGTTCGTGATGTGACCCAGCTCCTGGGGAGAGATACCAAGACGCTGCGCCAGAATGTTCCGGTCGCTGGCCGCCTGGTTCAACATCAGGATAAAATCGCTGTTTTCCAGGATATTTTCAATCTCCGGGCTTTCCAGCAGATCCTTGACATTCTGCGTCAGAGCTGTCGGGATGCCATTCCATTTTCGGAATCTCTTGTAGATTTCTGCGGTGTAGGCAGCCGTCTGCGGCTCCTTTAAAAGCAGGTGGAACTCATCTAAGTAGATGCGGGTGGTCTTTCCGGCATAGCGGTTTACGGTGGTGCGCTGCCAGATGTTATTCTGGACGGTCAGCATACCGGGCTTTTTCAGGTTCTGCCCCAGACCGCTGATGTCATAGCAGGCCACACGGTTATCAACATTGACGTTAGTTCGGTGGTTCAGATAATTGAGGGAACCAAACACATAAAGTTCCAGTGCCGTGGCAAGTTCCTGTGCCTGTTCTTCCTGCTGTGCCCGCAGACACTCATACAAATCCCCCAGGATCGGCATATTCTCCGGCCTGGGGTCTTTGATAAGCTGGCGGTAGATTTTCGGGATACAGCGGTCAATGACCGATTTCTCAATGGGCTTTAGGCCGCCCTGGGCGGCAGACAAAATCAGTTCACAGAATGACATGATAAAGTCCGCTTTCATCAGAAGCGGATTCTCGCCGGTATTCGTGGTCAAATCTACATCCAGCGGATTGATATAATCGTGGCTGTCCGGGGCAAGCCGGATCACCTGTCCCGAAAGTTGCTGGCACAGGGAAGTATATTCATTCTCAGGATCGAGGAACAAAATGTCATCCGTGGTATGCAGATAGACGTCTGCCGCTTCCCGCTTGCAGCTAAAGGATTTACCGGAACCGGGAGTGCCAAGCACCACTCCGTTGGGGCACTTGAGCGTTTTGCGGTCAGCCAGAATCATCCGGTTTGTGGTGGCGTTTAGCCCATAGTAAACGCCTTTGGGCTGGAATACCTCACAGGCACGGAACGGCAAAAAGATTGCCGCCCCGCTGGTGGTAAGCCCACGCTGGATTTCCACCTGGTTGATGCCGATGGGCAGCGCAGACACAAAGCCCTGTTCCTGCTGATAGTCCAGCCGGATCAGATCGCAGTTCTGGGTATTGGTAATGCCGTTTGCGGAGTAAATCAGATTTTCCAGCTTCTGACGGCTGGACGCCGCATGGACAACCAGGATTGTGACCATAAACATTTTCTCGTCATGGTTCTGCAAATCCTCCAAAAGTTTCTGGGCTTCCTTGCCGAATGTCACAAGATCGGGCGGCAGGATGTCCATATCAAAACCGGAGCGGACGGCCCGTTTCTGTTCGTCGATCTTTGCCTTGTCCAGATCACTCAGCTTGCGCTTGACTGCTTTCAGAGCGGCATTCTGGTCGAGGGCTTTGGCATGGATGCTGACGATCTGGCTTCCCTCCATGTTCAAAATGCTGTTTAACAGCGTGTCATACAGTTTGGTCGCCCGGATCTGCAAAAAAGAAACCGCCCCGAAAGATGCGCCGGAGCGGAAATAGCGCCCATCCTTGAAGAAGAACGAGCTGGGGGCGATATAGTCTTTGCTGGACAGCCCTGTGTGCTTTAAGGAATCCCAGTTAAAACGGAACTTCCGGTTCTCCTCCAGATGCAGGCACCGATGAAGAAGCGTCAGCCGTTCATAACCGTCCATCGGATGTGCGGCAACCGTCAGGGCACGGAAATGCCCCACCACATCATTGTCGATCTGCTCCAGGCGGGAACGGGCCTGCCTGATGCCGTCTGCTTCGATAGTATAGGTCAGACAAATACGGCGCTCATACCGGCTCTTGGAAACCTGCCGCACCAGCATATCGCTGTATTCCTTTCGGATTTCATCGAACTGGTCGCCCTGGGGGTTAAGGGCAAGCATTTTCCGGTATTCCACTAGGTCTGCCGGATAGCAGATCACGGAAAGTTCAAAGCCCACAGACGGCCCGAAATAGTTGACCAGCTTGCAGTAAAGCTCAAACAGAACCGCCTTTTCATCGTCAGACGCTTCGGCATAGTTGATGTCGTCACAGAGGACGCTTTTACTGTAAAGCCGGTTCGTGATGCGGCAGATGCCGTCCGGGTACATTTCTTCATAGGGAATAGTCTGCTGGGCGGTCTTTGCGATTTTACCCTCTTTTTTTGCCCGCCGGATTGCCTTTTCCACACGCCTTTTGTCGGCGGCGGTCAGCTTGGTATCGGGCCGGATCACGAGATGTTCCCAGCCCACGGCTGTTTTTGCCGGTGGCTTTGTTCTGAATGGAAACAAGTTGTTGTACCTCCTTTTCATAGCGTGCCTGCCGCTCCAGGGCGGCAAACCGGTTGTTGGTCTGGTAAGGTCTGGCCGCAGGTGCGAGCAGCCGGACACGGATGATATTTTTCAGAATCTTTTCCAATGGCTGACCGTTCTTCTCATACAGCCCGAACAGCATAAAGGGCGCTGCCAGGGCAATCAGAAGAAGCAGGGCAAGGTCATTCCCCAGGGAGTGCCGGGTTAAGAAATAAGTGCCCACGCCTGCAATCCCGCCCAGGGAAAAGCAGACAATCTGGCGCTTGGTCAGCCCAAAAGCCACCTTGTCCTTAACCTCGGTCAAGTCTTTGGTAATCGTCACATAAGCCAATCGAAACCCTCCTTTCTCAAAACTTAGTGTGCGTTTAGGATGCTTTTCGCCACGGAGCCGGTCTTAAACAGGCTGAAGCACAGAAGCACCGTGTAGGCGGCGCAGCTCCAGATGGAAGCCTGCAAATCCCCGCCCAGGGAAAGAGCATTGACCAGCACGGCATAGATGCCGACACAGATCATGATTAAGAAGCCTTGCAGCCCCAGGGCGGCAAGCCCCCGGACGTAGTTGGTGCCGATGTTGCCCCATTCCCGGTTCATAAAGGTAGCAAAGGGCAGCGGGCCGACACTGGCGTAAATATAAATTTCAATCATCCTGCCATACAAAATGACCGTGATGATAAGCCCCATCGCTTTCATGGCAAAGGATACGACCCAGGTTTCCAGCATCAAGGCAAACAGATCTCCCAGCCCCGTGGCCTGAAGCTCCGTCGTGATGTTGGCGATTGCAGAGGAAATGTCGATGCTGGCGTTGGTATCTATGACACCGGCACTCCTTTGAACCATTGTCTGTGCAACCTGGAAAATTGCCATGATGAAATCAAAGGTATGATTAACGATGATTGCCGCCGCCGCTGACTTGAACGCCCATTTGAAGAACATAAAGGTATCAATGTCGTGCATATTGTTCTTCTCGATAATCATGGAAATCAGTTCATACGTCAGGACGGCGGCTATCACAAGCCCCGCTATGGGAACTACCACATTCTTAGACAGCGTAAGAATAATGGAAAAGACGCTGGAGTTCCAGGACTCCGGCGTCTTTCCCACTTCGGTTGCGATTGTGGCGACCTTGCTGTTGACATCGCTAAACATACTCGACAGATTGCCAGTGATGGCTCCGATTAAGAAGTCTTTCAGCCACTGTTCAATGGCGTCGATTATGCTTTGCATAAGCCGCTACCCGTGCCGATTAGACGGTAATCAGGCTGGACAGCAGCGGAACCACCTTCAGGCCGAGAAGCATAATGCCGCCGCCCGCCATAAGCTGTTTTATGTCTTTTATGAGAAAATATTGGCTCGAAATGAGCCTTGAAAAGATTAAAATAGATTAAATTTTGATAGATTTTTCTTATTTATGGGAGCCGGAACCTCTTTCGATGGTTCCAAGCTCCGGTATTGGTTTTAAATTGAAATGAATTTCCATTGTAACCGTTTCAGGAGTACGGCGGTAATTTTCTTTTCCGTCTTTCTCCTGCGGTTCTGAGATAATGATTTTACTGATCAGCCGGTTCAGAAGATTGGCATCCAGTTCTTTGATATCCGCATACTCACTGATATCGTCAATCCACTGTTGGGACTGTGCATCCAGTTTTTCTTCTGTATTCAGCACACTCTCATTCTGGGAAAGTTCCTTTTTGATATCTGCCTGCTCTTTCTGTGTCTTCTCCAACATCTTATCAAAAACAGATTCTGTAATCTTGTCATTGATGAGGTCGTCATACAGTTTTGCAATCAGCCGGTCTAACGTCTCCAGACGGTCTTTCTGCTTTGATACCAGCTTCTCCAGACTGTCTCTGTGTCCCTGCGTATCTTCCTCACACAACTCTTTTACCCTGTCTTCCAGTTCTGTTCCCTCTCCGGTGACTGCTTTTGCACATTCCTGGATTCTGGTAAGGACTGCATCATACAGATCATCAGCGTCCACCCGGTGCTGGGTGCAGTGTGCTTTTCCCTTATGGATATAAGTGGAACAGGTATAAACTTCATGTTGGTCTTTGGTGTGTGTCTTCTTTAATGTTAATGCACCGCCACACTCTGCACAGCGGAGTAAACCGGCAAACATACTGTATTCTCCCTGTTCTGTCTGGCGTTTCCTGCCTTTCATCTTCGCCTGTACCAGAGCAAATACATCCTGTGGAATGATTGCTTCATGGGTATCCCTGACTGTGATCCAGTCCTCCGGAGCTTTATCTCCCTGATTGCCAATCTTAAAACGGTAGTACCTCTTCTGGGAAGCCATGTCACCACAGTAAACGGGATTCATCAGCAGGGATTTCAGATAGGATTCATCCCATACATATTTCCCATTTTCAGGGTCTTTCTTTTCCCATTTTGTGTAATAGGTACGGAGTCCCCGTTTCCGGTGCCACCATGACGGGCAGGGAATCTGCTGTCGTTCCAGTTCTCTGGATATGAAGTTAATCCCATGACCATCCACCGCCCACTGGAAGATTTTCCGGACAATTGGTGCTGTCTCATCGTCAATCAGGAGATGTCCCTTTTCCTCCGGGTCTTTCTGATATCCCAGTGGTGGAACAACGCCTGTAAACTTGCCCTTGGTTGCCTGCAGGTGATAGGACGCATGGACTTTCTTGGAAATGTCTCTGGAATACATCTCATTCAGTACATTCTTAAACGGAGCAATCTCATTGTCCCCGTCAAAGGTATCCACATTGTCGTATAATGCGATATACCTTACTCCATGCTTCGGAAAAAACTCTTCCATCAGAAATCCTGTCTGTACATGGTTTCGTCCCAGTCGGCTCTGATCTTTGGTGATTACAAGATTCACCAGTCCTTTTTCACAGGCTTTGAGAAGTCTCTGTAAGTCCGGTCGGTCTGTGTTCAGTCCTGTATAACCATCGTCTTGAAACACATCCACCACCTGCCAGCCCTGTGACTGACAGTAATTCACCAGAATGTCCCTTTGGTTGGAGATGCTGGCACTCTCTCCGGTCAGTTCGTCATCTTTGGAAAGTCGGCAATATACGCCAACTCTCCATGTTGCATTTCTGTCTGTATTGTTACTCATATATCTGTTGTTCATCTGATACCTCCGTTACGTTGCACATCCTACGCAGATTTCAGATTACTGAACTCATAATCATTATACTGCTTATCTTTCATTATTGCAAGTTTATCTTTTACTTTCGTGTCACGTATTTTCTGTGCGATCACCTCGGCAAATACTTCTTTTGCGTCCTGATCACCGTCAAAATATACTCTGATATTGATGATTTTCTTCTTCGCTGCCATTGTAAAATCTCCATTTTTTGCAAAAAAAGAGCAGCTAATCCATTTTTCAGATTAACTGCCCAGACTGTTGGTTGCATTTTTTTATTTTCGTATGGATACCTACTATTTTCGTTCGATTGCCTTGCACTGGCAGACGGCAGGCGGCAAATAGGGTATCTATAAAGCCTGCCGTCCACTCCAAAATCCTGCCGTCACCCATTCTCTTTTATTTTTTTAATCGAATGGTATTTTCCTGTTTTTCATTCATCTGATAATCCAGTTCTTCTTTCATCCGGCTTCTGGCTTCACGCATGGTTCTCTGGGAGATTCCCTGTGATTTTGCCTTTTCATCCAGTTCCCGGATTGTGACTGCATTTCCGTCTGCAAGCAGTTCATAGATCAGTTTCGTTCCTCGTTGCAGCTTTGTTTCTGTCGGCTTTCCTTCCTTTCCATCCAGAAGATCATCGGCAGAAATCTCATAAGCTCCCACCCATCGGAAACCTTCTTCATCTCCAAGTTTAAATGCCATCGTCTCACCCGGAGGTGCAAGAGAACTTTTCTCATGAATCAGCACTCTTGTTGTCGGGTCTTTCTTTACTTTTCCGATGAAAAGCAGGCTCCTCACTGCCGCCATGATATCAATAGAGCCAAGTCCCCGGTAAGTACTCTGCGTACCAGAAGATTTATTCAGATGTCCAATCAACACAATCGCACAGCCGGTCTTTTCAGCAATCATTCCCAGTTTTCGAAATACCGGACGCACTTCATTTGCCCGGTTCATATCCACGTCGGCACCGATAAATGCCTGTACCGGATCAATGATTAAAAGTCTGACCTGATTCTGACGGATTGCCTTTTCGATACGGTCATCGGATAATGTCAGTGCTTCTTCTGTATCATCAATGACCATAACCCGGCTCAGATCAGCACCGGCTTCTACCAGTCTCGGCTTGATTGTGTCTCCCATACCGTCTTCTGCAGTCTGGTATATTACATTGAATGGTTCAATCTCTTCCATATTCGGAAAAGTCTTCCGGTTCGTACAGGCTGCGGTCAGCATCATGGCAAAATAAGTTTTTCCCTCTCCCGGATTGCCCTGGATAATTGTCAGTTTTCCAAATGGCAGATAGGGAAACCACAGCCATTCTACACTGGTCTGCTCAATATCTTCATAGCACAGCATCGGCACCAGTTCTTCCGGTGCTTTCATTGTAACTGTTTCAATGATTGCTTTCTTCCTGTCCGCACTTTTATCGCAGAGGATTTCATTCCAGTCCTTTCGGGACGGTTTCAGACGGATGATACTGTATCCGTCCGGGATTTCTTCTGCCAGTTTCTCACAGGCTTCATTCCCTGGCTGGTCATTATCCAGGCACAAAAATACAGAAGTAATCTGAGGGCGTTCAGAAAGAAAAGCCATCAGTGCCACACCGGAGATGCCACCTAAACTCAGGTAGCTCCGCTTGTTCCAGTCTTTGGGAAATAACTGGATAAAAGAAAGCAGATCAATGGCTGCTTCAAACACAAACAACTGATTATCCGTTCCTCTGTGACTGAATCCGCAAGATTTATCAGATCCAGCCACATCTCCCCGGTATTTTATCTCACCTGTCCCCCTGCAATGGGCATATCTTGGAATACCATCTGCATCTCTGCCGACAAACACCACATTATGGTGCTTCTTTTCTTCATAAATATCCCCACTGCTGATCCATTTCTCCACCAGATTTTTTTCAATCCCTCTGTTTTCTGTCAGATATCTGATGATTCTATCATTATTTTCCTCTTTCTCTGGCAACCGGAAGTCAGGGGACGGGGCGGGGCAGGCACTGTTCCTGCCTTCGCCTTCCTCCCCGGTCAGCATCTTGACAGCTTCCGGAAACGTAGCATTGTAAAATTCCATCACAAAATCCACCGGATAGCCACCTCTCCCCTGACTGTGCCTGTACCACCTATTTCCAGACACTGTTACACTGTCATGCTTTTTCCAACGGTATTCCTTTCCACTCTTCATCAGTTGTTCTCCCTGTGCGTTCAGAAAAGATACAAGATCTGTCTGGTTTGCTCTTATAATCTGTTCTTCCGTATACTGCATTTTCCTCATCCTTTCCTGTCTGTCCTGCTGACAGACTGTTATAAACTCATCTCATAGTTCCGTTTTTTCTTCACTGCCTGTTGTTTTGCATCACGCTCTGCACATTCTTTCTTCTTTTCATCCAGTTTTCTCAAGAGGGAAGTCTTCTTTTCTGGTTTCTGCTCCTCCATTTTTTCTTCTGAACGCCCGGAAGTATCTGCTTCTGCCATTTCCCGGTCACGTCTGGCAATATCCGCACAACTCTGTACCTTTTTTACAAATGCAAGTTCCTCCTGATACGGCTGATTATCTGCTTTCAGCTCTTCGATCACCGCCTGGAGTTCTTCTTTCTCCCGTTTCCATCTGGCAGTTGGGACTTTCCCATTTTGATCCAGATGCTGTTTTAGTTCCCGTTCACATTTACGGTAATAATTGATTTCTTTTTTGTGCTGCTGATAATATTTCTCCCGTTTTTTCTGGAAAAAGAAATGATTGTACTCATCAATCAATGGCTGGTTCGTCTTGATTACCTCTGCCATTTTTTCCAGATTCTCCAGTTCCTTTAACTGTTTCCGCTTTTCTGAAATTTCTTTTTTGCTGACGGAAACAACACCGTTCAATTCCTCAATCCGTTCCTGCAAGTCATTCATCGTCTCTATCTGATGTGTCTGAAGATAATTGATGGATTTTGAAAATTCCTGTAGATTTGAGAGATTCTTCCCTCTTCGTTTCATCTCCGCATAGAAATTAGGAAGTGGCGTTCTTCTCTGTGTCTTTTTATCATAATAGTCCTGCAGGCTTTCCAGGAGTGTCGGGTTCTGCCTGCGATCCAGCTCGGCTTTCATTTCTTCATAAGCAGTCTTCATCCACTGAATGGATTCTTTCAGGGAAATGAACATCTGGTTGAACTGCCGGATTGCCCGGTTCAATTCTCCGATCACCGTTTTGATTCCCTTTTTCTCCATTGCCCGGACTTCATATCCCTCGTGGATAGTCGGGATCCGGTCAATCCCCTGTTCTTTGTAGGAACGGTGGTCGATTCTGGCTGCCATGTGGCACTCTCGAAATTTCCCATTTACTTTCTCTGTCCATGCTCTCCGCCACTCCTTTAAAAGCTCCGGATCATTCCAACCGGTAGTGGAAACAGCATTGAACATCTCCTTTCCTTTAGCATCCTTCACCCGGTTTCCATCCTCATCAAGAATATATTCCCGCCTCTGCTTATTGCCCCAGATTCCTTCCTCTGTAAAAGGACGGATTGGGACAAGCACATGGAAATGTGGATTATCCGGTTCTTCTTCATTGTCCGATTTTCCCTCATGGACTGCCAGATCTACGATCATGCCACGTGCCACAAACTGCTCCCGGCAGAACTCTTTCGCCAATTTGATATTTTCTTCCAGTGTCAGTTCATTCTGCAGGGCAATGTCAAACGAATAGGCAAGCTGCGCCTTGTTGTTCCTTTCCACATGCTCCACCTCGTTCCAGAGGGTTTCCCTGTCATTCAGACGCTCCGGCACATACTCCGGTGTCAGGATTTCTGTAAATATCACACCCGACTTGCTTGTATAATCGTGTATCTTGTTGTAATAACTGTCAAAAATCCTCTGCCCGGAAATATAGGCTGCGGAAGCGACCACCATCTGTCCTTTCCCTCTGGATACATGTCTTACTGAAAAATGATACAATGCCATTAGCTGTCATCTCCCTTCTCTGTTTTTTTAACTGCTTCGGCAATCTCTTGTCTGTCTTTTTGTGAAGCAGTTATATAATTCTGCCGCACAACACTCTTGTTGTAACTGCTGTTACGCATCTGGTTCATTACCTCCTGAAATTCTTCCTGTTCCAGATCCCTTGACAATGGAAACGCTTTCTCAAACTCTGCCCCTTTGACAATCAGCCGGT
This sequence comes from Blautia sp. DFI.6.71, assembly GCF_020593585.1. Lineage (NCBI taxonomy): Bacteria > Bacillati > Bacillota > Clostridia > Lachnospirales > Lachnospiraceae > Blautia > Blautia sp. DFI.6.71. The sequence goes on along the minus strand of NZ_JAJDMJ010000008.1, from coordinate 20,038 downwards.
GGGAACGTTCTCTGCGTTCCACCAGTTTTTTTCTCTGCTCCAGAAGATTTTTATTGTGGATTGCCGCCTCCAATTCCTGTCTGCTCTTTTCCACGTTGGCTTTCAGTTCCTCCAGCGACATGGATTCGTATTTCGAATTTTTTGCTCTGCTCACTCTGTCGTCCTCCTTCTTTTCTGTAAATAAAAAGAACCGGTTCATTCATAAATGCCGATTCCTGGGTATAAAAAAAACTGAGGTCATTGTTCCATAATTAGGAAATGCTGACCTCAGTAACTTTTGAAATATTTAGTTGTCACAACGATATAATAGCGGAAGTTTTCAACTCCATCCGGATATGCATTCATCTCAAATCTGATATCCGGATTTCTTTAACTCTTCCCTATACAATTCAGCAATATATGCTGGACCATTGCACCACAGCTTTGTGTTCTCATCATACAGTGCTTTTCCTGTCTTTGAACAAAGAAAATCTGTCAATATCTCTTTTCTGTCCTTGCCCGTTTCTTCTGCAATCTCATCTGTCACCATAGTGATAAGAAGGTCGATTGTATAATTCATTTTTTCCTTTGGAATTGTTACTTCAGCCATATCTTCTCACCTTTCACAAATTTCAGACACTCAATAGCTGCTTCCGTTTTGAAGCAATATTGATCTTTTAGTTTATTGGGCAACAACTGTCTGATGCAGAAATCGTCTGCCTCCTTATCGCCTGCTGTCCCGAAAGCCCCGGCGAGATAAGCAGTAAGGGTAGCGTTTGTTGCATCATCCGCAATCTTTCCTGCAATGATATCATACCTTGCCATTTCACGTTCCACTTCGATAAACATTTTTTTCTTTCGATGAGCGGCAATGCAATGTAACCAGTCTACATCTGCATTTTCAAAAATATGCGTTTCAAGATTTCCTGAAAGGTTGAATTCAAAAGTTGAAATATATCCAAACTTCTGTCCTTCTTCAATTGTTCCGGTTGCGATTGCTTTGGCTATTGAGGTTCTCAGAAAACTTTCTGCCTGCTCCTTGGATGTAGTTAAATAAAATCCCTGCCCAAAATCTTTTCTCTTTGCACATTTGGCAAGATCTGGCTCTTTTACCTCACAATAACTTCCATGATAGAGAACAAATCTATCTTTTAACTCAAGCACTAATCTTTATCCCCTTTCCTTCCAGAAATTCTGTAATGTCTTCAAGCACAGCTTCATCACCCTCACAATGAAAAATCCCATAGCATTTTTCTATATATCCAAGAACATCGGCTTCTTTAAACAAGTGGATAATCTGTTCAACAGGTAAATGCCACTCTTCTGAAGCAAGCCGGATTAATCTTGTCTGCATGAAAGTAATCTCTGTTTTCTCACTCATTATGAATCCTCCTCAATTTCTTGGTCAATAAAATTTTTGCTTAGAACTCTTTTTCACGGGCTCTCCATTCTCATTAATCTCTCCTTCAAGCCATGCCATAATACCAAAGTTACAAAACGGACAAGTTATTGCATCCTTATAGACTTCTTTCTCGCAGCGAGGACATGTAACATATTCTTCATTTTTTATATCTTGCATATGATTATTTTCCTTTATCAGTTCCGATTTTCTTGATTCTGCAAATTTGAAGTTGTAATTACATTCCATACATGTTCGCATTCTTTACAATTATTTTATCACCTTTTTCTAATTGTTCCTTGGAAATTCCTCGTAGCCCAAGGCCAACATGTTCTGTTTTATATCCGCAACCATTTGATTTTCGTTCTTTTGTATGTGCATCAACAGTAGTAATTGTAGTTTTTAAGACATCGCCATTTGCTACATAAATACTCACATCTTCCCCTACTCTGCACATTCCAGTTAATATATATCCTGTGGCTACAGTTCCTACTCCAATAATTGTAAACACATCATCAATGATAAGTTCAAAATTCTCTTTTAAGCATGATTTAACATCTAATTTATTCATATATTCTTTTTCTCGTTCTTTTTTGCTTTTTCCAAATATTCCCATAGTGTTTCTCCTTTACATATTTCAATTTTTCGCTCTCTGTGACTTCCAGATAAACGGGAAGCTAATTGATACTATCATAAAATCTTTGCAACACGATCGCCAACTCTTCCGGAGCTTCTATGTTTGCTTCATGACCTGTTTTCATAAGTTCATAGAAGTCGGAATTGTTCAAATAATGACAAAGTTCTTTTGAAGTTTTTTTGTTTGCTTTGTCCTTCTCTCCACAAACAATTAATACCGGACAAGACACCTTATAAAGTGAGTCACTGAAATCTAATTCAGCCATCGTACCACATAGGCTAATAACATCTGCTTTTTTAAAGCCCATTTTATTGAATGCCGAATTTGGCATAAGATGAAACAACATGTTCTGAACTTTCAATAATTTTTTTGGCATTTTATATTGTGCTGCAATTAATACGAGTGCCTTTACTTTATCTGGATGGTCTATCGCATAATTAAGTGTCAAAACAGCTCCTAGAGAAAGCCCACATAAGACAATTTCTTCGTTCTCCTTGTCGCATTCTGATGAGAATGATAAATATAATTCCTTATATGTAATAGATTTCCCTTCTAACATCTCTGATAAACTCAAACTGCAACTGCTTTTCGATACTTTCGTTTCTTTTATTACTCTATTCCAACTGTCTGGTTTTTGCCCTAGTCCATGCAAATATAAATACTTCATATATAGTCACCCTTCAAATTTATATTTCACGCTTTCTATCACTTTATATGTCTGTATCTGAAATATTCAGTCACAAACTCTTTATTGGGGATAGGCACCTGTGCCGCAAGGGGAAACTCCCCTTGTCCGAAATCTCTGATTTCGCTGTATTTCCCGGATTGAGATTTCTCAAAACCGGGAATGGCACCGCAGGTCGCACGATACAGGCAGATGGAATTGCCTGTATAGAAGTGCGCTCTTAGCTTTGCTAAGAGAATTATATTTCTGTTTCACCGCATATTTTTTTTAGTGCCACAAGAGAGAAAGTGTCTTTTATCAAATGTTTTATTTCTCTTGCATTTGACTGAGTAACTGCACCTTTCTTTATTTTGTCAAATAGTTCTCTGTCTTCAATATCATAATCTTCCTTCAGTCTTTCTATTTCCCTCTCTGCAATTTTCTCTTTTGCTATACCTGACAAATCATTAAATTTAATAATTGAGTCAAAACGGTTATATATCGGCAATCCCAAATGTTCTTTTATCTCATCAATTGTTTTATAATTTGAAGTACACATAATAATTGCCTTATTTACTACCACTTTATAATTATGATCTTCATAAATTCCTTCATCAAATAATTGATAAAATGCACTATGAAATACAGATAAAGCTTTATCAAACTCATCAAACAGCAATACATTTGTTTCTCTAGCCAAAAGATCTTGTGCAAAGCTTTTCTCGTTATATCTTCCGCCAAAAATGTAATTAGCTGACTCATTATTCTGATACATGGAAAACTGTTTTCTTAATAATTTTCCACCCATCAATTCTGCCATATACTGTGCGGATTCCGTCTTTCCAAGCCCCGAATCTCCATATAACAATATTACAACAGGCTTACTCTGCTTACCATCTACCAAAGGATATATTGCCTGAAGCAGTTTCTTTTTTGCTCTTTCCTGACCAATTACTCTTTCACTATATTGGCTGTTAAATGTTTGTATCATTTCCTTTGAAACTTCCAAATATGGCTGTTGCTTTTCATGAATAATACTTTTATCAAATGTTCGATATATCTGCTCTCGAATATTTTTCGGTGGATTTTGAATATACATATTTGTTATGGACATTTGGAAAATAAAATTTATAAAGTTTATAATTACATGTTCCTGAACACTACAGTACTCATCCGCATGAATAACAAAATCTTGAACTCTCGGTTTCTTCTTTTTCTTAGGCTTAGGTTCTGGCTGCCCTGGAATGTTAACAAACACATCCATTTTTTTATTACCATCATCAAGTTTCGCTGCCATTTCACTAAGATTTCTTGCACTTTTCGGAACAATCTTTTCAAAAGCAGAATCAGATCCTACAAAAATTTCAATCTTCTTCACGTACCACACCTGCCAATACTATATCATAAACATCTAATTCTTTCTCTTCTTCATCAGCAGTTTTTTCTCCCTCAACAATTTCTTCTGCTGTAGTCTTGTCTTCAGCTGGTTGAAAATCAAACTCTTTATCAATTGATAAATGATTTTCGCCACAAGTTCCAACCTTTATTCCGAAATATGTCAGTTTCATTTTGCTTAAATCGACAAGGTTATAATTATTTTTAAATGCTTGAAGGTTAAATCTCAATACGCTTTTCCGCTCTTTCTCTGTCTTTAACAGCATATCATAATAACCCCGTTCACCTAATATTGCCTCATTTAATTTTTCCATATCTATTGGCATTTCTTCTTTAGGCACAATGGTCAAATATGAACTGAGCATTTTATATAATGTCACAGAATTTTCCGGAGCATAAACACCACCATTCTCGAATTTTTTTACGTGTTTATCCTTCGATGCTGCCTGTATATAATCTGTAAGCAACGTATTTTTTATTGTTTTGTCAAAAGCGCTGGTCAGTTCAGCGGAAGCACTGGCATCAACTTTTCCCTGAAATGTTGCTTTAATATAATTCAAAATATTAAAGCCACTTTTTGCCTGAGCTTCAATTTCAGCAACTATTTTAGCTATTTTTTCTTTATTTTCCTGTGTTGACCAATCAAGTCGTCCTCCATTTGTAACATCAACATAATCCTGTGCAGCAGCTTCATCAAAATAAACTATTTTTAGAAACTCTATTTTCTCAGTGTTTTTATTTTTCAACTTTTCTGCTCCTTACTATTTCTGTTCCTCACACAATTTCTGATATCTTTTCATAAGTTCTGCAACACAGGCAGCTTCGCTTTTATAGGCTTCACTACCTTTTGTAAATCCGTATGCCTGCATGACAGCCATATCATTTTGCTGATGTGCCTTTCTCAATTCTGGCGGCATAGTCAATTCATCATACAACGTTGCAAGACTGCTATTCGGATACAGTGCTCTTGCGTCAAGTATTCTTTGAGCAGTCTTCTCTATTTTTTCTCTTTGCTGCTCTGTTGGCTCTGGCCAAGGGAAATTATTGTATACAACATCTTTTGAATAACTATAATCACTCTTTAACCGCATACATGTTACTCGCATCCAAGCCATGTGAATATTTGAAATTATAATTCCAAAATCATACAGTGAAGCATCCGGGATTACCTGAACCCTATCCGTTACAATTGTTCCAGCTTTAATGAATCCCATAGGGACATAACGTCTTGCTTGTGATGATACTCTCGGCACAATAATAAAATCTTTATCAACCGGCTGAGTTCTCTGTGCAAAAAGTGTTGGCGTAGCTGCAAACTTTCTTATTCCTGCAGCAACGCTGTTTTCTCTTGCCTCTTTACATTTCTTTATTCTCTCCATAATCATTGGACATTTTTTCAATTCTTCCGGATCTGCACCAACAAGCCATAAGCACCATCTTTTATTTCCTTTGATATATTCTGAAGCTCCCAAAAGAGGATGGATATATTTCTTTGCGTTCGGATCTTTTTTAATAAATTCATTTAAGTCCTCATCTTCAATAATCAAATTTCCTCCATCTGCTGGTTTATTGCCATATATCATCTTAGGAATGTCGCACAAAGGTTTATTCCGGCTACGTACTAATATATCATCTCCATCCATCAAATAGCGATTGATATTTTCAGCCACTGTAGTCCTTCCATTATCGTACAAATATTTAGTCGAACGTGAGAATTTCGCAAATCCAATGATTACGCAATGTACATGAGCTTTTACACTTGCTTCACTATCCCATTCAAATGTTCTGTATGCAAAGTTAATAATATCATCCTGCATAAAGTCCCAAAATCTGGATACCGTTTCACCTTGTACAATTGAATTTGTTGATACAAAAGCGACTTCTATTTTTGTTCCCCGAATATAATCTGACGCTTTTTTATACCAAGCACAAACAAAATCAAGATTCTTCACACCTGGAAAAATATTTTGCATGTCTTGTTTTTGCTCAGCTGTCATAAAAGTAAATCCATGAAACGGTGGATTTCCCATAATATACGACACCTGATATTTTGGTACAACTCTCTCCCAGTCAATCTGTAAAGAATTACCCTCTACTATAAACGCATTGGTCGTCAACGGCAGGAAATCCAGATTCATGTGAACGATGTCTTCCGTCTCTTTCATCATCTGTGATTCTGCAATCCACAATGCGGTCTTGGCAACTGTGACAGCAAAATCGTTGATCTCGATTCCATAAAACTGATCAATGGAAACATGAATCGGAGAAGATTCATCAAATCCAAAAGTAATCTGTCCTCTCTGCAATTCTTTTATGACTTCATTCTCCAATCGCCGGATACTGATATATGTCTCTGTAAGGAAATTTCCACTTCCCGATGCCGGATCAAGCCACCGAAGATTTGATAACTTTGTCTGGAAGTCTCTCAGCTTCTTATCTTTTGTTCTCTGAACCGTTATCTGCTGAATTTCTTTCAGTTCATTTTTCAGATCATCCAGAAACAGCGGATCAATGACTTTATGAATATTTTCAATACTGGTGTAGTGCATACCACCGGAACGTCTTGTCTCAGGATTCAGTGTACTCTCAAATACCGCACCAAATATAGTCGGGCTAATTTCTGACCAGTCAAAATCTGCTGACGCTTTTTCCAGTAAAAGATTTCTGATTTCATCCGTAAACTGTGGAATTTCAATATCTTCATTTGCAAACAGCCCACCGTTCACATATGGGAACTGTGCCAGAGATTCTTCCATATATGGATCTCTGTCTTCTGGTTTTGTATCAAGCACCTGGAACAGCTCAATCACAGCTTTTCTCATGTGCCTTGTATCAAACTCTTCCAGATAATCATGGAACATACCATGCTGTCCGAAGATACCCGCATCCTCTGCATACAGGCAGAATACCATTCTGACGCAAAGGATATTCAGGCTTTTCATTGCACGCTCTGTTGTTGGGTCAACATATTGTTTTGCCAGTGCATCATACAACAATCCTACAATCTCACCAGCGGCAATGGAAACTTCCATTTCTCTCTGGAGATTTGTGTTTCCTTCGTCCACAAGGAACTGTAATCGGTAGTATTCTTTTTCCAGATCCTCCAACTGGATAATCTCCGGATCACCGCCCGGCTTTTCCATATCGTAAATATAGAATGACTGGAAATTACTGGTTACAATCCATCTTGGTCTTTTTGAATACGGCAGTTCAGAGGAATATCTTTTTGCCTGTTCAAATGGTGTCAGCATGGAGCCATCGGACTGCCGAATAGCAGCCGTCAGGCTTTTGTTGATACTTTTCTGTTCAATCATGACATGGGTTTTCTCAATATACCCGTCAATAAAACTGGTGTGGTCAAGGTGTACCTGATCTTCAAAAGAAATAAACTTTGAGATTTCAGTTACTCCAAATACTGTTGTCAGAAGCTCCACCCAGAAGATCTGGCTGTCGCCTTTTTCATATCCACGGTCTTTCCAGTTTTTCGCAAATGCTTTCGCCGCTGCTCTTTGCTGTGTGTCTGTCATTGCAGCAACCTCCTGTTATTCATCATCTGTAAATTCCATCATTTCATCCACGGTACAGTCCAGTTTCTTGCAGATTTTCTCAATTGTCTCCATTGATACATACTGGTTTTTTCCCATCCTGGCAAGAATATTTCCGCTTATCCCGGTGAGATACTGCATCTCTATCCGCTTCATATTTTTATCTATGAGCATTTTCCATAATCTGTTATAACTTACGCCCATAAGCTACCTCCATCTTTTCGTTTAAACATATTTTGATTATATCACGATTTCGTTAGGTTGAATACCTGTAATTTTGATATCTTCTGTAAAATGGAAAAGAGGATACCCCGACAAAGGGCAACCTCTCCAACCATTTACTTCAGTTTAGTTAAATGGAACCTCACCTTCCGGCACTTCCATGAATCCATCCTTATCTGTTTTCGGTGTTTCCGATGAATCAGCTCCGACACCATTATCCTTATTCTGGGCAAATTCATGTTCTTCCACAATCACATCTGTGGTATAAATTGTTTTCCCATCCTTGTCCTTATAATTGCCGGTGCTGATACGACCGCCGATCACAATCCGCATTCCCTTGTGAAGATATTTCTGTGCAAACTCTGCACTTTTTCCAAATGTGACACAGGAAATAAAATCTGCTTCCTGTTCCCCGTCACGTTTATATCTTCTGTTTACTGCCAGTGTGTATCTTGCTACTGCCATATCATTGTCTTTCCCGGCATATTTGATCTCCGGATTCTTCGTCAGTCTTCCCATTAAAATCACTTTATTCATAATCGTTACTGTCCTTTCCGCAGCTACGCTGCCATTGCATATTCATCATCATCTGTTTCATTGTCCGGCATAACCATTGCACATGCTTCCGGTGGATTGGTATCGTCCGGTGAAAACATTTTCCGGATCATTTCGTACATGATTGGATACCGATATGCGATTTCTTCTCTTGCAAGGAATCTGCATACTCTGTAAAGATTCTTTTTCATTTCTTCATCGGTTGCAAGCATGGCAGCCAGATGGATTCTCTCCCTTGTATAGATCAGATTCGGGCATCCAAACCAGTTGATCAGTTGCATTTCTTTCATTTTCAGTTCTGTCATAAACTGCTCCTTTCCGGGCATTTTGCCCTGTAAACATTGTCATCAGTTTCATTCGTCCGGCGGTCTGGCGTGCGCTTCCCTGTCACCTGCAGCCGTCTCAGACTGCCTCTGCCTGCATTAGCAGGTCACTGACCATAAGGCTCCGGTCAGCCGCCCATCATCGGGAGTGTCATTATGATTCCGCTCGCTCTCAGAAAAAGAAAGGTCTTGGCAGAACTCCTGATAGGCTTCCAGGGTGCACTTATCGGTTGTCAAGGTTCAGCGAAGGAACATTCCAAAACGTCCTCTGATTACTAAAGTCAAATGACCTGACAAGATGCAAAAGATTCGTGATATTTTTTTGCATTTTTATCATTTTTTCTTTTACTTTTGTTAGTCCCTTCACTTACTCTGTACTGGGGCAGGCAAAAGCGGACATACTTAGGTAAAAAATTTTTAAAATAATTGTTCCTCTACCTATAAAGCCTGAGAAACGGTATTTACCAACCCCCTTTTGCAAGTTTTTTTTCGCATAAATGAAATATTCCCTCACTAATAGCAAGTTTCAGAGGGCATTTGGACGGTACTTTTGCAGAAAAAATTATTTTTCCACTAATCACACGTGGGAACTTGAAGAATGTCAGATGATTTTGAAAAAAAATCAAAAAAGAAGCACCGACCATTATGATCAGTGCTCGTAAGATGATTATTCAAATGTTACTGTCCTTTTCACACACCAGCCTTTCATAATCCAGGAATCCACGGATGTACATTTCTTTTGCCCCAATCCCTTCCATGGCATTTTTCGCTGAGATAATTCTGTCCAATGCCTGCCACATCTCCTGTCCGGCATCTCTGAGGACTGGTTCCAGTATTTCTATGTAATGATGAATTTCTGCTTCCAGAGAGAACATCTCCGGATCAGATTCAAGAAATTTTTCCAGCTCCCGCTGATATTCTTCATAATAGCTTTCAATCAATTCTCTTCTCATATCTGGAATCCCCCTTATACATAAATCAGTTCCTGTTTGATGATTTCAGAAGCCCGGTTGCGGATATTGTTGCAGTGATGCACCCATTCCATAGGATTCTGTCTCTTCAATTCCTCGGTAATTCCCTCCGCACTTCGCATCTGAGCTTCAATCAACTCAAAGCGTTCCTGTGCCTGTTCATTCAGATCTGCCAGATAGCTGTCCAGTCTGGCGATTAGAAGAAGATATGTATAAGTTCCAGATTTATGTTCTTTCAGATATTCCTTCCGAAGCATTCCCCAGAAGCCAATTGGTCTGGTTTCCTCCGGGTAGTAAAGATTCGGTAAATAATAATCTCCAACTTTTGTGTATTCGATTTTCATGATGTTTCCTTTCGCTTTGCATGAAATTGTCATGTTATCTGCGTAGGATGTGCATTTTCCCTTTAAAATCTTTTCACATAGAAGACATTAAGTGCTTGACACCCTGGCTTTTGGAAGCAGGGTTGTCGGCCCCGTAACCTTCCATGAGGTTGACCACACCCCATACGCCAACGCCGCCGCCCAGGGCAACAACCAGAGTAGACATCGTAGAAACAGCAGTCGTAAAGAAACTCATAATAAAATCCTCCTTGAATTTAAAAAACGTGTTGATAAGTTGTCGGTTTGATTTTTGGATTGGAGAAGCGCCGTTTCAGGCTCTGCCCGGACAGGCGGACGGATATGCTTTTTCATCCGCACCGCCGTTTTGGAAAATTCCGGGCAGATCGGGGTTTTCTCCGGGGAGCGGTTATAAAAATCTGCCATTGAACCATAGGAGAAAGCGCCGTTTAACGCCCTGGCTATCGTTTCCAATACATGAACCGCTTCGTCGTAAAATCCCATTTTGACCTCCCATGTGTTGAAATTGCCGGTGTCCGGCTGGTTTTGGGCAAAAAAGAAAAGGCTCCACCGATTTCAAAGCCCACAAAGGGGCATCGGTGGAGCCTTTAGGCAGCCGCTTGGGGCTGTTCTATCTCTCCGAGGTCATAGACCTCAAATTCTTCTTCCGGCTTGACTTTGAGCCGGTGTTGCAGGTATGCCTTTACATCAAAGGCAAACTTGGGGTTGGCGTCTGCCGTGTACTTGTACTGGGGATGCTTCGTCAGATCGTACTTCTTGGAGTAGAACGGGCGGACACCCTGCACCTGGACGATGCAGCGGCTGGAGGGCATGACGGCCAGCTCATCCACGCTCATCAGTTCCTTGCCCAGCTTCTGATAGTTCAGACCGTAGGTACGCTGGGCACCACGGGAATCGCTTTCATTCATGGTGTCAATGGTTTCTTTGCCCAAAAGCCCGGACACCATTTTCAAGCTGCTTTCCTCTTTCCCGCCCAGAAACAGCATGGTTGAGCAGCACCCGGCAACGGTTTCCGCATTGTCCTTATACATTCCTTTGAGCTGGCTGAACGTCTGGAGGACGATGTGGGCAGATATATTCCTCGACCGGATCACGGAAACCAAATGCTCCCAGTTCGGGATTTTTTGGTTGGCGAACTCATCAAACAGGCAGGTTACATGGATCGGGAGCCTGCCATGATAGACTTTCAACGCCCGGTCGCACAGTACGTTAAACATCTGGGAGTACATCATGGCTGAAATGAAGTTGAACGTCGGGTCGGTATCGGAAACTACCGCAAAAAGGGCGGTTTTCTCGTCACCCAGCTTTTCAAGCTCTAATTCATCATAGGACATCATCTCCCGGACGGCAGCAATATCAAATGGGGCTAATCTGGCCCCGCAGGAAATAAGTATGCTTTTTAAAGTTTTGCCCGCCGCCATCTTAAATTTTTTATACTGCCTTGCCGCAAAGTGGTCGGGATTGCGCTGTTCCAACTGTTCAAACAGCAGGTCAACCGCTGATTTAAAGTTCTCGTCGTCCTCCCGGCACTCGCAGGCGTTGAGCATATCCAGCAGGGTATTCATGTTGCGCTCCTCGGCTGGGGCTTCATAGTAGATATAAGCGATCAGTGCCTGATACAGCAGGGCTTCCGCTTTCTCCCAGAATCCGTCCCCGCCTTTGGCTTCTCCCTGGGTATTGGTCATAATAACCGTGACAAGGGTGAGAATGTCCGTTTCGCTATGGAGATAGACAAAGGGGTTGTAGTGCATGGAACAGGAAAAATCAATAGTATTTAGAACCTTGATTTTGTATCCGCCACGCACCAGCGCCCGCCCGACTTCCTCAATGACCGTGCCTTTTGGATCAGAGCAGACATACGATGCGTTCATCTGGAGAAGATTGGGCTTGATGTGGTAGCGGGTCTTTCCCGAACCACTCCCACCAATGACCAGCACATTCAGATTGACGTTTCTCTTTTCGGGGTCTGCAATTTTTCCCAGCGTCAGACGTTCCGTTTCGGACAGCAGGATATTCTGCGAAAAATCCGGGTCGATGAACGGCTCAATATCTTTTGCATTTCCCCATCGGGCAGTCCCATACTCCGCACCACGCCGGTATTTCCGGGCATTCTTGGATTTCTGGTATACGATAAACCACAGCAGAGCGCCGCAGGCAGCCCCCACCAGCAGGTCAAACGGATGCAGGCTGGGCAGGGGATTGGTAAAGGCTTCCCCGATTTTGAGGAACGCCCCAAAAATCCGATCCAGCACATCGCCGCCGGATGCCATGCGGTACGCCTGCCCCAGCTTGGTAGCCATCAGGCCGACCAGGATATACGGCAAAGCCGCTTTTAGCAGCTTGGAAGTATTGATTTTTGGCAATTTCTTCATCTGTCCACCTCCTGGCTCTTGTTCCGGGAGAGGGATTTTGCCATATCCTTGACCACTTCCTGGAGTTTGGAAAGCTGCTTGCGGATGGACGGCTTCTCCTTGGACTGGCTTTTCACGACTTTACCGGAATATTCCCGGAATGCCGCCGTCAGTGCGTCGGCATCTTTACTCTTGAAAAAGACCAGATACCGGGGCGGCTGTGTAGAAACATCCTTTTTGAGAGCAAAGTCAATGCCGTATTTCCGGGCAACTTTCTCAAAAGACTTGATGTTGCCGTCCGTGATTTCGATGTTGCTGACCCCAACTCCCTGCCGGACAAGGTGTTTCACACTCTGTTTGCCCTTGTAGACCTTGGGATTTTTCTGCTTTTTCTCCATTTCCGCAAGGGCTTTCAGGAGTGCGGCTTTCAGCACATTGGCAGTCAGCTTGGTGGCTTTGATACTAATCGCCACCGATTTGTTTTCAACTTCTTCCTGCAAACCTCATCACTCCTTTCTCTGGCAGGAATGCTGAAAAAGGAAATGGTCTAAGGCGGAACCACCAGCCGGTGCAGCAGAAACAGCGTCAACCGGTACAGGTAATCAGGCATCAGCCCTCCACCTCGTTTTCTCCCTGAGCATGGATTTTCAGAATGCCATCCAGGGTAGTGGCGGTAATGCCCAGCCGCTGTGCCACGGCAATATCGTTTTTAACGGACTCGTCAACTTCGTCCCCGCAGACGATCAGCACATGGCTCCGGCGCAGAAGTTCACGCCCAATGTCAATGCCGTCCTTGTGTTCGGCAGGAATGGAATCACGCAGGAAATGGGGAAGATAGAGAACCGGGCAGATCGGGGTAAACCCGGCTTCATAGACTTTGCGGCAGTACACCGCCGCCTGGTCAATGACGGTAAACTCGCCGCCTTTCCAGACGGCTGTAATGTAGGCAAATGGCTTTTTCATGGGGAAGCTCCTTTCTCCGGCTGTGCCGGGTAGCAAACGAGCAACCCCGTGTCAAGAATGAAAATGAACGCACACCGTGCGTTCTTGACACAGTGCTGCTCATTTGCATTTTTGCAGTTAAGGGGGCTGGCCAGGAACTGGCGCAGCCGCCCATAGGCGATTATGAAAAAAGCAGTTACCCACCGCCGTAAAGGTCATGGTTGACCAAAGCTGTGTAGTAACTGCTGATAGTGGTAGGGGCATTATACAAGGCGGTAAGCAGATACGCCCGGATGTTTCGGACTTTGGTGGTGTTAGATTTCAAACTGCTCACCACATAGCTGATATGCTCCGAATTGAGTTTTAGCAGCCGGCTCTTTACAACCTCTAAGGGGAAGTCCTGGCCGCCTATGCGGATCATGGGCTTTGTGCTGCAAACCGTGTCCACCATGATGTCAACAATCTCGTCCAGAATGTCAGCATCATAGCCGAGCTGCCTGCGAGTGATGTCGTACTCAATATTCTCCATGATAATCTGACGATAGACACGCATCGTATCCATCGCATCTGCCGCAGGCGATTTATCTTCCGGCAGCCCCCTGACCGGATAGATAGATGGTTCAGTATCACTCAATTCAGTATCTTTTATCTCAGTATTATTAGAGGCCGTTTTTTGGAAGTCTTGACTTCCAGATTGCGGAACTTTAGACTTCCGTTTTTCGGAAGTCAAGACTTCCGCATTCCGAACAAAGTTCTTAACGTAGATTTTTGTCGGCTTTCCCTGGCCTTGCTTTTTGCGCTCGATCAAGCCCGCCTTATCCAGTTCCCCAAAAAGGGAAACGGCTTTGGTATGCCCGCAGCACAGATATTCCAAAGCATCCTCCAGGGTAAAGAAAATGAATACCCGGTTGTATTCGTCCAGCCAGCCATTCCGAACTGACAGCCCCATACGGTCAAGCATAAGCCCGTACAGGATTTTGGCGTCGGAAGATATGCGCCGGTAGCTGGGGTCAGTGAACAGCACTTTGGGTATCCGGTAAAAAGTGAACTGTTCCGCTTCATCTCCGTAGAAGTAGTCCAGCATGGCAAGGTCTGGCATGAATGACACCTCCCTCCTAAGAAATTCTAAATGCTTAAAACAAAAGGTGCTGCCCGAAAGCAACACCTTTTAAATCTGAAACTGGCATCTCTATTCTGTTTTTCTATGGAATCATCTGGAAATGCTTGAGCGCATCCATAATCGCCGCTTCTTTCTCCGGCGGGCACTTCGGCACTTTGGCATCTTCTTTTTTTGACTGGTTATAGTTCTTTCTCTCGATAATGCCACATTTCCGTTTTATTTGGGCGATATAAAGCTGACTGACTTTAAAGCCGAATTTTTCAAGTACATAAGCCTTGATTTCATCGTAAGTGGCTTTACTCTCCGCTGCCGTCAAATCCAACTCATCCATCGTGATTTCCACCTCAATATGATGCTTGACATTTAGTTTGGACAATAAACATACCGTCTCGACGTGAACAGTCTGGCAAAATTGATCAACGCAGCAGGCTTTTTCCAGCTTATATCCTGCCGCCAGAAATGCCGGAAGATCTCTTGCCAGGCTGGTCGCTTTGCAGGAAATATATACAATATGGTCTACCCCATAAGAAAGAATCTTCGGCAATGCTTTGGGATGGATTCCATCCCTTGGCGGATCCAGAATGATCACATCCGGTTTCTCCGTCAGATCATCCAGGACTTTAAGGACATCCCCTGCAATAAATTTACAATTACTCAGGTTATTCAGTGCTGCATTCTGCTTTGCAGCTTCTACTGCCTCTTCCACAATTTCCACACCTATCACTTCGTCCGCTACGGAGGCTGCAAGCTGGGCGATCGTTCCGGTTCCGCTGTAAAGGTCGAACACTACTTTATCCTTCGTATCTCCGATATACTCACGTACAATAGAATAAAGCACTTCCGCAGCCAGGGAATTAGGCTGGAAAAATGAAAATGTACTGATCTTAAATCGCAGTCCCAGAAGCGTTTCATAAAAGAAATCCTGACCGTAAAGGATACGTGTCTCATCACTCTGCACCACATCAGAAAGAGAATCATTGATAATATGCATGATTCCCACAATTTTACCCTCCAGCGGAAGTGCAAGAAGTTCTTCTTTCAGAGATTCCAGATCATGTTCTTCCTGACTGGTGGTAATCACATGGACCAGAATCTCTCCTGTAGTCACACCGCGGCGGAGAAGCAGATGGCGCAGATATCCTGTATGCTGCATCTTTTTATAATAGGAAACGTTTCGTTTCAGGAAATATTCATGCACACAAGTCAGGATTTTCGTCATATCTTCATGAACCAGTTGACAGTCATCTGCTGTAAGAACATCATAGGTACTGCCTTTTTTGTGCAGACCCAGCGTCAACGGACCATCCTTATATGCATCACCAAAGGAGAATTCCATTTTATTTCGATATCTGAATTCAATGGGACTTCCATGAATTCCCTCCCACTGGTAATCAGTGCCGTTCAATGCACCATCCAACAGTTCACGAACCTGACATTCTTTCATTTTGAGCTGGTTTTCATAGGACATGGTCTGATACATGCATCCTCCACATTCCGGAAAAATGCTACAGACCGGTTCTCTTGTTTCAAGCGGAGACTTCTCCAACACTTCCAGAAGTCTTCCCTCTGCACGTCCGGAACGCTTCTTATTGATCATAAAACGGACTTTCTGTCCGGGCATTCCGTTCTTTACGGTAACTTTTTGTCCGTCTGTTATCACAATTCCCTTATTGGGAAAATCTACTTTCTCAATCACGCCTTCATAAATTTCGCCTTTTTTCATATAACCTCCATAAAAATAGCCCCGGTATAAGCCGGAGCTATTCTTTCATTTTCATATTACAGGTAATTATTCTTCTTCATCTTCGAAATAATCGTCGAAGTCATCGTCAAAATCCTCTTCAAAATCTTCCAGATAATCCGGAGCAAAGAAATGATATACAGCAAATGCGATACCTGCTACTGCTGCAACTGCGCCAATGATTGCCAGTACCCAGAGGACTGTATTTTTTTCTTTCTCTTCTTCTTTTCTGTTTAATGCTGATAATAATTCTTCAATTTTGATATTCATAATCGCACCATCCTCTCAATAATTCATCAGCTGACACTTAACACTTCTGCCGTCTGCTGTTTAATGAAATTATTATAACACTTTTTCTGTAATTTTACCATAAGATATCTGCATTTATTCTATACTTTTGTTAGTTTCTTTATTATAATGATATCAGGGGGTTACTGTTCACACAATCCCGAGACATACAAGCCAAAATTCCATTGCCGCAGGCAATCTGGAATGAATTTTGCCCCTGACTTAAAAATATGCCGACAGCAACGATCTGATAAGAGAGGATAAATACTTATGGTAGAAACACTTTTTTTTGATCTTGATAATACATTACTTGATTTTAACCGGGCAGAAAGAGCAGCTATCGCAAAAACTCTGAAAAGTTTTCACATTGTTCCCGAGCCTTCAGTTCTGAAGCGTTACAGTGAGCTCAACCTCGCCCAGTGGAAGCTTCTTGAACAGGGCAAGATCACCAGAGACCAGGTAAAGCTTCGGAGATTCCGGCTTCTTTTTGCAGAGCTGAATGTGGATATACCTGCAAAAGAAGCTGCACATACCTATGAAACTCTTCTGGCCCAGGGACACTATTTCATAGATGGTGCAGAAGAATTGCTCGAAACTCTTTACGGTCAATACCGGATGTATCTGGTTACAAACGGTACCTTAAGTGTCCAGAAGGGACGGCTTAAAAGTTCCGGAATTTCCCGTTACTTTGAGGGTATTTTTATCTCCGAAGAACTGGGATACAATAAACCGGGCAGGGAATACTTTGACTGCTGTTTCTCCAGAATCCCTGATTTCCATAAGGAAACAGCAGTAATCATCGGGGACAGCCTGACCTCTGATATCCAGGGCGGCATCAATGCCGGAATCCGCACAATCTGGTTTAATCCCAGCCATGAGAAGACTTCAGAAATCATCCCTGATCATGAATTTGACAGTCTTATGAAACTTCCTGAACTCCTGTCTCATATATAAAGCGGATAAAATCGTTCGTCTTACTGCTTATTGCTTTTCGCAGCCTCCGCAGGTGACTTAAGTCACCTGCCCCATTACTATATTTTTTTCAGCTTTGCAAATCCTGCGAACATTTTCTTTATTCCCACTTTGTCAAAATCAACAGTGACTTCATAATCTCTTCCGCCGTCTACAATGTCTTTAACAATTCCTACACCAAATTTAATGTGGCGGACAGTGTCTCCCACTTCGTAATCCAGTGCAGCAGCCTTCGTCACCTTAAATTCTCTGGGCTTGAATGTTTTCGTCTCAAAAGCCATTTTCATTTTTGCAAGGTTTCTGTCTGCCTGAATCATCTCTTCAATCTTTTTCTTCTTTTCCTGAGCTTCCTGTCCCAGATCCACAAGCTCCCGCGGAATTTCACGTACAAATCTGGATACTTTATTATACTGTACTTCTCCCCGGAGCATCCGCTGTCTGGCACTTGTCAGCGTCAGATCCTCCATAGCTCTTGTGATACCCACATAACAGAGCCTTCTCTCTTCTTCCAGATCAGATCTGTCATCTGATATAATGGACATATAAGACGGAAACATCCCATCTTCCATTCCTGCGAGAAATACTCTCGGAAACTCCAGACCTTTGGCACTATGTAGTGTCATAAGAAGCACATAATCCTGATCCGGATCCACGCTGTCAATGTCTGCGATCAGTGCAATCTCCTCGAGAAAACCTGAAAGTGTGGCAGTCTGTCCCTGTTCTTCCATTGCTTCCTGATAGGATTCTGTCTTGGAAATAAGTTCATCAATATTCTCGATTCTTGCCTTCGATTCATCTGTATCTTCAGCCTGCAGCTCTGCCACATATCCGGTAAGTTCAATCACTTCTTCCAGAAGTTCACGTACTGTATAAGACTCTGCCTTACTCTTTAAACTCTGAATAAAGGTTACAAATCCATCAATCTTTGAAAGGCTTCTTCCAATAGACGGGACCTCCTCTGCCACACGCAAGGCATCATAGAAACTCACACTCATTTTATCCGCATAATCCTGTATTCTGCCAAGAGTTGTGGCTCCGATTCCACGCTTCGGTACATTGATGATACGGCGGACTGCCAGATCATCTCTGGAATTGTCAATTGTCTTCAGATAACATAACAGGTCTTTGATTTCTTTACGCGCATAGAAATTCACACCGCCTACAATCTTGTAAGGGATATTCGCAAGAAGACACTTCTCTTCAAAGAGTCGTGACTGTGCATTGGTCCTGTACAGAACTGCACAGTCTTTATACTTCGCACCATTCTCTCTGTGAGCTCTGGAAATCTCGCCTACCACATACTCTGCTTCCTCATATCCGTTCATGAACTGGCGGAAATGGATTCGTTCCCCCTCCGAATTCTCAGTCCAGAGTGTTTTTGATTTACGTGAGGTATTATTTGCGATCACCGCATTGGCTGCATTCAGAATATTCTTTGTGGAACGGTAATTCTGTTCCAGACGGATAACTTTTGCATCTGGAAAAACATGCTCAAATCCAAGAATATTTCCAATATTTGCACCACGGAATTTATAGATAGACTGGTCATCATCACCGACTACACAGAGGTTTTCATATTTAGAGGCCAACAGGCTGATAAATTTAAACTGTGCAGTATTGGTATCCTGATACTCATCCACCATGATATATCTGAAACGTTCTTGATAGTTTTCCAGAACATCTCCGCAGTTCTGAAAAAGCTCTACGGTCTTTACGATCAGATCATCAAAATCCAGCGCATTATTTCTGCGCAAAGCAGCCTGATATTCCCGATATACCTCAGCAACCTTCTTTTTAACAAAGTCCCCACCTGCATTCAGTTCCATCTCATCCGGTGTGATCAGTTCATCTTTTGCATGGGAAATCTGCGCCAAAAGAGAACGTTCCTTTGTTTTCTTGGTATCAATATTCAGTTTTCTGCACACTTCTTTCATCAGAGTTTTCTGATCTTCTGTGTCATAAATAGCAAATCTGGTATCATATCCAAGACGGTCAATATAACGACGCAGAATACGCACACAGGTAGAATGGAATGTGGAAACCCATACGCTCTCGGAACCAAATCCCACTATTTTATCTACACGTTCTCTCATCTCACTGGCTGCTTTATTTGTAAATGTGATAGCCAGAATGTTCCAGGGATTGATTCCCTTTTTATCTATCAGGTAAGCAATGCGGTGGGTAAGTACTCTTGTCTTTCCCGAACCCGCTCCCGCAAGGATCAGCAGTGGACCTTCTGTATGGTAAACCGCTTCCTGCTGCTGAGGATTTAATGTACTATAAATATCGCTCATATTTTCTCCTGTCTTCTTCCTGTACGGTACATTATTTTACAAACAACCATGCTGATCAACAAGTTGATTTCTGCAACAATCTTTCAGATTCAAAATATGTACCGGTTACCGTTTACATCTCTCGAAATATTTTTTGTGCCTGAACAGGCATATATCTTTATGATTATACACAAAAATCTGTTCGCCTACAACTGATTCCTGTAAAGTAAACCTCACATGACTAAAGTCACGTGCTTCCAGACGCTTTAGGCGTCAGACTGAATATCGGCGGATACGCC